>JAAXUM010000061.1 GCA_013336025.1 Chlorobiaceae bacterium | reverse complement strand
CAGCCACCCGCTTTCCGGTATCCGCGCCCGGCCCGGGAAGCTGAAGATTATGCTCAATCCCGTAGTTGCCGACAACCTGCTCAACAGCATTGATTGCCACGCTTTCGTCATGATACTGGCGATTGCATCCTCCCTGGCATGGATGCGGACAGATACGACCCATGACAGCCGGAAACGGATTGGTATCGACAATCGTCTCCCATGCTGATTTCCATGGATCCTCCGATTTCTCAACACCGTTGAGAAACCGCTGATATCCCCGAATGTCCTCTCCTGCCGGACACTCCGCTGAACACGGAGGAATCTGGCGGACATACACCGGGCACTTGTGACTGTGATCTCCGAATGCGACAATCTTGTCGGTTCCCTGCAGTTCGGTGAACTCAGGAAACTCATAATTGACCGCATAATCAAGAATTGGGTTGGATTCTACCTTCATGAATATCTCCTTGGGCTAAAAGCGAACATGAGCAGACTGGTTGAATGTTGTTCTCGCATGACGGTAGCTGTCAATCATATCCTCATCAAAGGTCAGACCCGTCTCTTCAAAGAAGCGCTTCCATCCGATCCGGTTTATCCACTCTCCAATACGCTCCCAGGGACGTCCGCCCTCCTTGTAGGCAACAAGTATTTTACCCACTGCATCGGTAACCTCCGGCCATCGAGGCGGATTGTTCGGCAGATTATGGGCAACAATACTCATGGTTGAAGGCTTTGAACGGGCATTACTGTTCTTTCCGCCTACCCAGATAGCAAACTTGGAGTGCTCGGGGTGGTTGATCTCCATGGCAGGACAGGCTCCAAAACATGCTCCGCAGCAGATACACTTCTCTTCATCCACCATAAGCGACCGTTTGCCGTTAACCACCGTTGGACGTATTGCGGCAACAGGGCAGCGGGCCACGGCTTTCGGCAGTTCGCAAATCATCGCAAGGTGATCGTGATTCACCCGTGGAGGGCGCGTATGCTTGACGACGACGGCAATATCCGCCTGTCCGCCGCAGTTGATCGAGCAGCATGATGTCGAAAGCCTGACTTTGTTGGGCATCTGCATGCCCCTGAACTCCTCATAGAGCGTATCCATCATTGATTTCACCACTCCCGAGGCATCCGTTGCAGGAATATCGCAATGAAGCCAGCCCTGCGTATGCGAAACCGAAGAGACGCACATGCCGGTTCCTCCAACAGGCAGGCCCATCGACTCAAGTTCTCTGATCATCGGCTCGACATTTTCCTGTTTCGGAGTCAGAAACTCAACGTTGTTACGCACCGTAAAACGAAGGTAACCATCACAGTATTTATCGGCTATGTCGCAAAGCCTGCGAATCATGTCAACCGTATCCTGACGCGGGGTTCCTGCCCGAACAGTATAGATTGAATCTCCGCTTTCAGCGACATGCACCAGCACACCGGGCTTCGGAATCTCGTGATATTTCCACTTTCCGTAATTTTTTCTCACAACAGGATGCAGAGCCTCCTCATAGGTATGAGGACCCGACTCTACGGATTTCCATTTTTTTTCAGGACTGCTCATCATATTTTCATTACTTTTGAGGTGTAATAGAGCCTCTTAAAAAGAGTTAAATTCATCGATTGCAACACCGGACGGTCACCTTAGTACTTAGCCTTGAAGTATGGGTTATCGCGTGGTCTTGTCACCATGTTAATGTCAGCCTCAAGACCGATACCCTCGATAAACTGCTTCAGACCAACGCGTTCGATGGTTTCGCCGATACGCTCGTGATCAAGGCCACTGTCATCCCACCAGTCAATAATCGCCTCAATCTGCTCGATGAATGCCTCGATATCTTCTTCGGACTCCATTTTCATAAACGGAATGATGAGCGAGCCCATATTAACACCAACCTTGAGCGTATTCTTGCCGCCCATCAGGAGAGATATGCCTCTGTCCTTTCCGGGAGAAAGAGCCTTGGGCATGGCATTCAGGCAGTGCATGCAACGCACGCAATCTCTGGTTTCTATGACCATTTCGCCATCCTTCAGTGAAATGGCTTTGGTAGGACAGTGATTGATCACCTGGTTCACCAGCGCGTCAACACCCTTCTTTTCAATCCATGCCTTCACCTCATCGCGATCAACCTGAATCGCATCCCGCCATGTACCGATAACGGCAAGATCAGAACGCATAATCGAGTTGGTGCAGTCATTCGGGCATCCCGAAAACTTGAATTTCAGTTTGTAATTCCACTCCGGACGATGCAGCACTCCGACAAAATGCTTGAGGGCGTGCAGGTGCAGCTTGAGATTATCATAACAGGCATTTTCACATCTGCCTGGGCCGATACAGGAAACCGCGGTACGCATTCCCGCTCCGGCTCCGCCAAGATCCCAGCCAGCCTGGTTGAGTTCGTCAAAACAGGCCTGAACCTTGTCCTGCTCGATACCCTGCAGCATGATATCACCGGTCTGACCATGCAGAGCAATCAATCCACTGCCATACTTTTCCCAGATATCACAAAGCTCACGCAGCATCGCCGTGTTATAGTGCAAACCCGGTGCCGGCTGAATACGCATCGTATGAAACTCTGCCGCTTCAGGAATCTTGTCCTTGATCATGGAATAACGGGTAATGATACCAGCTCCATAACCGTCCACGGTAACCAGACCGCCCTTCCAATAACCCATCTTTGTGTTATAGGAGTATTCGAGCTGATCCATCACCCCGCGAAGCATGGGTTTTTTCGTTCTTTCCGCAAGCTCTTTGAAACCGGAAATAAAACTTGGCCATGGGCCTTTTTCCAGCTCATCAAGCATTGGAGTCGGATTCAGAAACTTTTCGCCAGAATGCGCGCCGCATTCATTGCAATGATGTACTTCCTGTGAAGCAGCACCTTCAGCACCGTCCATAGCACCTCCTTTAATATCTCAGTAAATTGGGGTCAGCAAACAGCTTTCCGTTTTCTTAAACGCAACCGGTTGGTTTAGGCAGTCCGGCAATTTTACAGGCCTGAAGACCCGGGCCTTTCGGGAAAAGTCCATAAAGAAACTCCGAGGCGGTTTTCTTGTCCATATCCTTTTCAGAAGCAATGGCCTTGGTAAGCACTTTGACTGCAGGAGCAATCTGGTACTCATCGTAATAACCCCTGAGAAATTTCACAAGATCCCAGTGAGCTTCAGTCATCTCAATCTCTTCGCCTTCAGCAAGAACTTTCGCAACATCCTCTGTCCAATCTTCGAGATTTATGAGATAACCGTTCTCATCAGTCTCGCAACTGACACCATTAACTACAATTGCCATGACGAACTCCTTTATTTTAATCTGAATGGATAAAAATTATGCTATTGAAGACAATACAGACAAAACGCCTGTCTCTCAATAACAGCAACACTGTACCTAATCGAGGAACTATATGACCATATAGTTATATAGAGGTCTAATTAACAACAAATTTTTTATTTTCCAAATACAGCGGGTAAAAAAAGGAAAATCTCGACTGTTCAATATCGTCATGCCTGATAAGAATCACCCGAATTGTACTGTTCTCTTTAAAAACGGCCTGTAAAAGGGCACGCGCGATGCATGCTGTTCAGCTATTTCCATACTTGTCGGAACTCCCGGGCCTGCAAGGTTATCCCGATCTGTCGTGACGTCTTGCACTCCGTTCAAACCACTCAACGACAATAAAAGAGAGGTGCCATACAGGAAAAATAATCGGCAGAGAAAGTAACCGGTCTGCAGCAAGAGCAGATCACCTTTCTCAACGAAACAGACGTTCTCCCGACAAACAGGGACTCTTCTCATGGTTGATCGTTACGCCTGAGAGAAATATAAATCTATCCTTTAATGAAAAAAACAGATTCGGATAAATCAACTACACAACAATACAGGCGCAAGATTATATAGTTACAACTTCATATGCTATTTTTCAAATTATCTTCATTTTTTTGTTCCTTTCCGGTAACAGAGGCGCGTGCGATCAGCATGATGAACAGCGATCCTTGTATCTTGATGCAAGAAAAACGAATCTTGGCGCCCAGAGAGGTGTGCTCAGTGCATGCAGATGAGCAAAGGATGCAAAAACATGGTGATCAATTGCTCCGTCCCGCTTCCCTGTTACGCCATATCCCCTGAGTACCTCAAACTGATAGGAACAGGCTTCGCTCGACAGAAGCGGCTTTGCATAATGAAACTCATGCGCTTTAATCCGCTCGTCCATTCCGAACCATACGCTTTCCGTACAGCTTTTTAAATCAAGATAACCATGCCCCGCAGGACGCTGCTGAAATCCGATATCAAGGGGAAGAATACCTGCAAGATCGTATTTGTCACCCCCGTATTCAGCACTCCGGCTGAGGTAGATCAATCCTCCGCATTCAGCGTAAAGCGGCATGCCTGACTTCACTCGTTCGCGAAGATCTCTTATAAGTCCTTTCCGGGAGCTTAAGACATCAAAAAATGATTCCGGAAATCCGCCGCCAAGATAGAGCCCGTCTATATCAGGAAGCGAGTTCTCCGTCATGGAGTCGATAAACACAAGCTCCGCCCCGTTTTCCTGAAGTGAAGAAAGGTTGTCGGGATAGTAAAAACAGAACGCTGCATCTCTGAACACGCCAATTCTTGCCCGTACGTGGGGTTTAACTGCACAGATCTCAACCTGAGGCGTACCGACCGGGAAAGCCATATCAAACAGAGCCATGACGGCACCCATATCGCAATAGCGTTCAAGCCGCTCTGCCGCACCCGTAATAAATCTGACGGCATCGACAGTTTCTCCTACCGTTGTCAGCCCAAGATGCCGCTCAGGAATAACCAGCTCTTCATCATGAGGAATTACCCCGAGCACAGGAACCTTGCAATAGTGTTCAATGGCAAGTTTCTGCTTCTCTCCCTGACGGGCGCTCTGAACCTGATTTAAAACAACCCCGGCAATTCTCACCTGTGGCTGCATCGCCTGCATGCCCATAACCAGCGCAGCCACCCCCCTGTTCGTTTTTCTGCTGTCAACCACCAGAAGTACCGGGGTGTTGAGCATCGAGGCAAGGCCTGCGCTGCTGTCAGACCCGTCAAGGGAGATGCCGTCATGCAGTCCGTGATTACCCTCAATGAGCGAAACCGCAAAGTTCCCGCTGCGACTGTTTCTCAAAAAGGAGTCAATACAGACATCCCGGCCCATAAGGAAAGGATCAAGATTGTAGCACTCATTGCCGGATGCAAGCTTGTGCCACATCGGATCAATATAGTCCGGGCCTTTTTTGAAACTTCTTACCGATATGCCCCGGCTTCTGAGATGAGACAAAATGCCAAGCGTGATCGTTGTCTTGCCTGAACTTTTCTGTGCGGCCGATATCATCAGCCGGGGCAACGTTACAGCATCCATTTTCATACCTTTCTAACCTGCAAAAAGCAACGGCTCACACCATCCTGCTTAAAATTGACGGAAGCGTCTCATGCCGCAACAGACATGATAACGCTTAACCGAATGATATGACGGCTGAAACAACGCTCTGCATATTGCTTCGAACAACCGTTCGGACTGCTTCACCAAGTCCCCGCTGAAAGCATCAAGCCTACTTTTTTCTGATAAAAAAGGTGTGCACTCCAGCCTGCTCGGTATGTGAGACCAGCTCATTTCCTGTCCGTTTTGCCCACGAAGCCATATCGTTGATGGAACCCGGATCGGTAGCAGTCATCTTGAGCACCTCGCCGCTTTGCAGGCTATCAACAGCTTTTTTTGTTTTAAGAATCGGTAAAGGACAGTTGAGACCTTCACAGTTTAAATCCATATTGCTTGCTATGTCGCTCATGAGAAATCTCCTGATTTTTTGTTTTTATTCAGAGCATACCATTCATTCCGCTTCGCGCTCTGCACGAAAACCGGAGCAGCAGCACGGCATGGCTATGCCATTTAATTGGTAACTGTTTTCAGCGCAGGAACAAACAAAAGAGTCGCATCATCCGGCCCGGTGCACTCAGCAACTACTGATCATCGCTACGACTGACCGCAGGACGCTTCTGATCGTCACGAAGCCTGGTCGTAAAAAAGTCATCTGCTTCTTCAGGTTCAACAACCACCCCGGCACTGTTCTGCAAAGGCTCCTCATAATCATTCCATCCCCGCAACCCGGTGCGAAGAGAGACGACATTCTCAAAGCCAAGCACCTGCATCGAATGAGCCGCAAGAACGCTCCGGTGACCCGAACGGCAAACAACCACAACCTCGCGCTGCCGGGCCTTCACCAGCTCAGGAACGGTTTCGTCATGATCCCATTCACAGGCGGACTCCAGTATACCCCGGGGAACGCCGAGCGAACCGGCAATGTGCATGGCATCAAATTCGGCAGATTCACGAACATCAAGAATCAGAAGCTCGGGATTCTGCTGCATTCGTTCAACAAGATCCCAGGGCATAATTTCCCTGACATCTGTCAAACAGTTTCGAATCAGCTCAATAAAACGCCTCATACTGTCAAAACCCTCTGTTAGCGATTAATCGGTTTACAGGATCATGGGCAGTGAGGTCATGCATCATATCGCGTATAACCATATCAGATAAACAGAGAAATATTGGCATCGGCAGCATATTCGAGGAATGTCGCAGCGCCTCCGTATTCAACACCCTCAATAAACTCCTCCTTTTCAAAACCAAAAACCTCCATAGTCATCTGGCAGGCAATAAAGCGAACGCCAAACTCCTGACACATACCACGAAGCTGTTCAATGGTAGCAACACCTTTCTTTTTAAAGGTCTCCTTCATGAGCGAAGTTGCCATGCTGTCGAAACCAGGAACATTACCGGAAATAAAATTCGGTATCGGCCAGTTATATGACTGAAACTCCTTGCTTCCGAAAGGCATTTTCATCGGCATGGCCGGGTTGGTATGCGGCGCCACCTTGGCATCAATCTCTTTTTTAAGCAACGGAAGCCCGTAAAAGGTAAAAAAGATAACCGCCTCCATGTCCATGGCCGCTGCGGTTGAAGCAAGAATAAAAGGAGGGTATGCCCAATCGAGCGTTCCCTGTGATGCAATGATTGCAAGTTTTTTTGTTTCAGCCATCGTTGTGTTCTCCACGGTTACGCATTACTGAGTAAAAATATAATAATTAATTGCCGTACGCATGATCTGATTGAGAAGAGCCACGCCATTACATCCTGACAAATAATTCAGAGCAAATGCCATTGCGAAATCGCACCGCCTCATTGCGCCCTGCTATTATTTCATGGCTGAACCCGGAACATCAACTCAGGCATCAGATAAATAACTATATAACTGAGTAGTTGTATAGATAGTAAGAAATCGCTTTGAAACAACCAAAAAAAATGACCGTATTTTTCCTTCTGTTCAGAACATTTTTTATCGTCAGGATCAAGAGGCAGCCCTCTTGCAACAGCTCTCATAAACCCCGCTCAACGACCTACCGTGCCACTTGCGGCAAAAAGCAGCACAAGTACCTGCAAAACCGCAATAATCGTATAGATGTAATTTTTTTCACGAAAAAACGTCTTTGCAGCAAATACAAGACAGAGAATTGTAGCCATGCAAAGAAAAAGAATGGATGTGTAGCTCAAAACGTCCCCTTTCAGTAAATCGGTCATACTTCCCATAAATGACCAGCCACTTGGAACATGAAGCTTTTGCTGCATATCTGAGGCACTGAGATGCCAGTTATCTGCTACGGCACTGATCGATACGGAAAGAGGAAGGAGTTGCAGTACATAAACAAAATACCCCGCAGCAATAAAGAGCATCCCTGTGTGTGAGACAAAATCAAGAACCCGTGCATAGACAAACTGAACATGTCCTTCATCATTTTTTTCCCTGCTCGTGTCTTTCATATTCCAAATCCCTTTAGCAATGAGCGAAAACCAGCCAGGAGAAGCATGGTGATAACAATCAAACGCACAGACCTGGTATTGACCTTTGTCAGCAGTCCAGCCCCGATTTTTGAGCCAAGCATTATGCCCGCAACCGCTGGAACAGCTATAAGCGGGAGCAGCGCGCCTTTATAAATATAAATCCATGCCGCGGCAGCGCCATTGATGGAAAGTACGAGACCGCTGGTGGCAACGGCAACTTTGAGCGGAACACCCATCAGGAGATTGAAAACCGGAACATTCGCCCAGCCGGCACCCATGCCGAACATTCCTCCAATAAAACCTATAATCATAAAAAGAAACATACCGAAAGGAGTACGATGAATCTGCCATGAAATATCCTGATTGGTCGAAGCATCATGGTAAATCCCGGAAATATGAAGCAGTTTCGACAGGTAATCAGGCTCTTTGACCTCAGGAAACCCTGACTTTCCTGATTTGATCATAATGCCGGCAATAAACATGATGGCCAGCCCGAGAAGTAACTGCACCATATTGACAGGCATGGCAAGACCCGCAAGAGCTCCGGCAATTGAACTGATTGATCCAACCAGTGCCATTGGCAGACCAAGCTTCAGATCCGCAAGTCCCTTTCTCATAAGGGGAGCTCCGGCTGAAAGTGCTCCGGTGAGCGCAACAACCAGCCCTGCACCACGAATAAAATCAAGATGGAACGGGAA
>JAAXUM010000060.1 GCA_013336025.1 Chlorobiaceae bacterium | reverse complement strand
AATAATCCGTGATGAAGAGGAACATGAGCAGGCTCTCATTACCCTGCTTGATGAAGACCGTCTGAAGTATACCGGTTCAATTGTCCTTGGGCTTAATGACGCACTTGTTGAGCTCATGGGTGTTCTTGCTGGTCTCTCTTTTGCACTGCAGAACACCACTCTTATTGCCTTGACGGCATCAATTACCGGTTTTGCAGCAGCTCTTTCCATGGCATCATCAGAGTATTTGTCAACAAAGGCTGAATCAGGAACAAAAAATCCGTTTAAGGCGGCTCTCTTTACAGGTCTTGCCTATTTGATGACTGTTGTTGTGCTGATTACGCCTTATCTCTTGTTTTCCGACTACCTGATATGTCTCGGTCTGGCGTTTTTTGGAGCCATCTGTATTATTGGATTTTTCAATTTTTACATTGCCGTTGCCCGGAATGTTCCGTTCAGAGAGCGCTTTTTTGAAATGGTCGGACTTTGTTTTGCCGTTGCAGCACTGAGTTTCGGTGCCGGATATGTCATTCGTTTTGCCTTTGGAATAGATGTTTAAGGCTTTTTTTCAAAGCCTTTACATTTCATTTATTGATTGAACAAAGAGCGGTTATGATTTTTTCGTGGTCAACTGCTCCTGATGTGTTCACCGTGAGTGCAAAGCGCTCCTCCTCAGGAAGGAGCGCTTCCTGCGACTTCATTTGTCCTGAGAGCACCTTTTCATCAGCTTCCGAGGCATCATTGCACAACATACTTCGCAGCCGGACTCGCTCAGCAAGCAGTTCTTTCGAAGCCTGAAAAAGAATGATTCTGACGGGACATTTTTTTGTTTCGGCCAGATCCTGAAACATCTCCCGATCTTTGGCGTAAAGAAACGTCGCATCAACGAAAACAGTAACTTCAGCATCAATTGCAAGTGCAGCAATGTCGAGCAGTTTCTGATATGTTTTTCTGCTGGTTTGCGGGGTGTAGATGTTTCTGCCCGCTCTCTCTGAACTTTTTTCAAGCGCGCTTAATCCGAAGAGTCTTTTTCTTTCGATATCAGAACGGACGTGAAGCGCGTGCATTGTTGATGCAAGTATGGCGGAGTGAGTAGTTTTTCCGCTTCCCGATACACCAGAGGCAAGAACAAGCAGCGGTTTGCTTATGGTCATATAGCGTTTTGCAAGAGCAAGATATGATTGATGCTCTTTAATGGTTGCTGCTTTGGACTCCTTTTCGCACTCCTGGCTGTACCTGATTGCGGTGACTTTTGCCCTGACCATTGCCCGGTAAACAGCATAAAATGCAAGAACCTTGATTCCCTGGTAATCTCCTGTTACCATCAGATAACTGTTGAGAAACTGCCACGCCAGATCTGCCCGTCCGGCATGGTCGAGATCCATGAATAAAAAGGCTATATCGCTGATCACGTCAATCCGGAAAAGATTCTGATTGAATTCAATGCAGTCAAAAATGCTCACCTCGTTACGCCAGAGCACCATGTTGCCGGTATGCATATCACCATGACAGTGGCGGATGAATCCTTTTTTTTGTCTTTCGGCAAAAACCTGATAAAGTTTGCTGTGTTCTTTTTTTATCCATGCCTCAATTTCAGCATACAAAACGGCCTCCATATGGTTTTCGTCGTCGGGAAGCAAATGTGAGAAATTGTCAAGAACAGGCTTTATGAGATTCTCGGGATGACCCGCTTCAGGATCCTGAACAGGCTGGGCACTGTTGAGGTGAAAGTCGGCGACAAGAAGGGCTATCGTGTTAATATGCTCTTTGGTGAGGTTATTGGTTGCCAGAAGACGGTCGAGTTCCTGTGATCGGTCAAACTGTATCATTTTGACGGCATACTCAACAATCTCACCGTCACCGTCAAGAGAGATGGTTTCTCCTGATCGGGTTATCGGAACGACCGCAAGGTAGAGATCAGGACACAATCGCCTGTTGAGGCGAAGTTCTTCATGGCAGAAGTGCTGCCGCTTCTGAAGGGTTGAAAAATCAAGGAATCCAAGATCGACGGTTTTTTTTATCTTGTATGCGAACTTGCCTGTAAGTATGACCCACGAAATATGGGTTTCTGCGATGTGAATGTTTTCCGTGACATGCGGATAGGCCTCCGGATGTTGTAATGCCTGAATGAGCGGATTCATGTTCGCTGTTTTTCTTTCTTGCCGAGTGTGGCAGATCTCCGGAGTCCGTTCATGCGTGTAATCTCTCTTTGAGTGGTTTACGTTGAAAAATATTGTAAATTACACATTCAAGATCAATTCTTTGCCATCTCACGATTTTCCGTGTTTAAGGTCTGCATCCTGATTCACCATACACTGATGCATTTGAGGAGATGAACTCTCCATAAGCTCATTGCAACAGTGCTGGTGTGATGCGTTCGTGCTATGGTTGCCCGCGCTCCATCTAATCTTTTTGCTTGTCTAACATAACCTCTTTTCTTGTTATGAAGAATTTCAGGGATTCAATTCTGCTGCTTATCAGTGAAACTTCAGCCAATCTTCCAAGCGATGTCCGCGCTGCCATTTCTCGCGCTATTGACGGTGAAGACAGCGATTCTCAGGCCGGTCTTGCCATGTCAACCATTTCGGTAAATATTGATATGGCTGTCGATGCTGTGGCTCCGATCTGTCAGGATACCGGTATGCCGACATTTTTCATCCATACACCCGCAGGAGCCGATCAGCTTCTGATGAAACGGGAGATTGAGGAAGCTGTCGCTGAAGCTTCAAGAACAGGAAAACTTCGCCCGAATGCCGTTGATGCCATAACCGGCAAGAACTCCGGAAACAACCTTGGTTGTCATGTTCCTGTTATTCATTTTGAGCCCTGGGAGAAGGATGAGATTGATGTAAAGCTGATTCTGAAAGGTGGCGGATGTGAAAACAAGAATATTCAGTACTCACTGCCTCTTGAAATTCCCGGTATCGGAAAAGCTGCTCGTGACCTTGATGGTGTTCGCAAATGTCTTCTTCATGCCGTTTATCAGGCACAAGGTCAGGGTTGCAGTCCCGGCTTTATCGGTGTTGGTGTAGGCGGTGACCGTACAAGCGGGTATGAACTTGCAAAAAAGCAGCTTCTCAGAACGGTTGATGATCGGAATCCTGATCCTGAGCTTGAGGCGCTTGAGGAGGAGATTATCAGAAAATCAAACAGGCTTGACATCGGCCCGATGGGTTTTGGAGGAAAAACAACTCTTCTCGGCTGCAAGATCGGTAAATCGCATCGGGTGCCGGCCAGTTTTTTTGTCTCCGTTGCCTACAACTGCTGGGCATATCGACGTCTTGGTGTTCTTCTTGACCCAATTACCGGTTCAATCATACGGTGGTTCTATCGTGAAGCTGATGAGATCAAGCGTATGGCTCAAGGCACAGGTATGCCATTGACCGGAAAAGAGGTTATTCTTCATGCTCCGATCAGCGAAGATGAAATCCGCAAGCTCCGTGTCGGGGATGTTGTGATGATTAACGGCCCCATGCATACCGGCCGCGACGCTTTTCACCACTACGTCATGCATCACGATCTTCCCGAAGAGATCGATACTCGCGGGGGCGTTCTCTACCATTGCGGTCCTGTGGTTTTGAAAGATGAAAAGGATCACTATACCATTACTGCGGCAGGTCCGACCACTTCAATACGTGAAGAGCCATATCAGGCTGACGTGATAAAAAAACTTGATCTGAGGGCCATTATCGGCAAGGGGGGAATGGGCCCCAAAACGTTGCAGGGTCTCAAAGAACATGGCGCAGTTTACCTTAACGCAATCGGCGGCGCTGCACAGTATTATGCCCGCTGCATAACGGGTGTTACCGGAGTTGATTTTCTTGAAGAGATGGGAGTTCCGGAAGCGATGTGGCATCTTGAGGTTCAATCATTTCCAGCAATAGTAACCATGGACTCTCATGGTAACAGTCTGCATCAGCAGGTCGAAGAGCATTCTTTTGATATACTTGGCTCTCTTGCTGACGAGGAAAAATGATCGTTGCAGGGCTTTTTGTGAGATCTGGTCAGTGCCTCTCCCCATGTGGAAGGCGGAGAGGCACATTAACAGAGTTGCATTGTCAGCCTGAAACGGTTTAAATGTCTGAATGCTGAAGGAGCAGGCAGTGGTCTGACGTCAAAGGCTGGACTCCCGATGGCTGCCGTTAACCCTTTAAGTGCGGATACGGCTTTCATACAGGGAAACGTTCTTTACTTTGTCTTGAAAGTTGGCCGAAGGCTGTGATGTTGCCGTTCTTGAAGCCATGAAGACGGGAACCTCTCTCAAGGCTTCTTGTTCAGGAAAAATACTCGCCATTTCCGTTTCAGTAGGAGATGCTGTCGGCACGGGAGAGGCGCTGATGTCTATTGGATAGTTGAAAACAGCATGGAAAGCAAAAAAGGCGGCAGAGAGAATCACTTTGCCGCCTTTTTTGCATTTCCGGATCTGATTCCATCACTGTGTGAGAAGAATTTCGCAGTTCGGATGCAACTCAATAAATCTTTCCAGTTCTTTTTCTGGAATCGTACCTGCGGAGAACTCGATTTTTTCAAGTTTTTCGAGTTCCATGAGAGGAAGAATAGATTGTACTCCGGTGTTTGAAAAATCAAGTTCTTCAAGTTCAAGGAGTTCTGCGAGAGGTTCAAGGCTTATGACCCGTGTTCTTGAAATACTCAGTTCTCTCAGCCCGGAAAGGTTGACGAGCGGCTCAAGATTCATGATTTCTGTTTTGTTGCACCGAAGATATTCAATACCGGTAAGTTTTGAAAGCGGGCTGATATCGGTGACATTCGAGTTGTTGATTCCCAACTCAATAAGGTTTGAAAGATTTGCCAGAGGTTCAATTGAGGTGATCTCGGTTTTATAGCAACTCAGCTTCTCAAGATTGACCAGAGCAGCCAACGCATCCAGATCTTTTACAAGGGTTTCTGAACAGTACAACTCTTCAAGACTGGTGAGCTCACGGAGAGGGTCAAGGTCACTGACCTGAGTGCTTGATATCCAGAGCAATTTCAGATGTTTTAACTTTCGAAGTGGTTCAAGTGAGGAGAAATCACAATCAAAGGCATAGATTCGCTGCAGCGTGCTGAGATGTGTGAGTGGATCAAGACTTTCGATCGGAGATTCATCACAACGAAGCTGCACAAGATTTTCAAGTATTCGTATTGGCCAGAGATCGTGAATTCTTCTATTGTCACAGCGAAAGTGGGTCGTCTGAAAAAAATCAAGGAGTTCCTGATCATTTGGTTCACGAACTATTTTGATGGTGTTTTTAATTACCTCTTTCCAGTCAGCACTCAGTGCTTGCCACCACTTTTTTCGTAACGAATGATCTTTAACGAGTACCGCTTTTGATGCCGTACGAAGCAATTCCTGTTCATCCGGACTGGAGAAAAGATGTCGTGACTCCGATTTCTTCTCTACTGCATCAGGTTGGGGCGGTGTTTCATTATCAGCGATATTGAGATTTTCAGTTATACACCAGGTGTACCATTCAGCTTTTTTTTCATCCATGTTTTTTCGATGAAGCTCCTGGCTTTGCTGATCAAGAGAAGAGATATCTTCAAGGATGTCATTGCCGCACCTCGGGCATACAGCGCTTTCAAGGGAAAGGGGAAAACTGCATACCGGGCAATTGTTATAGGTGTTCTGCTCCAAAATGGTTATGGCTTGAATCATTAAGGGAATGTATCGGGCTTCTGCCTTAAAATAATAAGAAAAAATGCGATATGGAGCTATAAAACTATCGGACAGCATGACAATTGTTGATGTCAGGTACTCATTTGGCTCAAAAAGAACTATTAACATCGGGGAATTGTAGTGTTATGAATATCAGTACTTCTGCTTACCATCTTTTTTTGTCTCACTGCTGTTTATCTCAAGAGAGACTTTTATGTCCCGACGCTCCGCTTCCGATCCTGTTTCCGCTGGCTTTTCGGCTGAAAAAATTCTTGAACTCTCTGCTGAAGAGTGGCTTCTGAGACGAAGGATTTTCAGGAATTCCGAAAAAAGCATTCAGGTAAACGAGTCGATACTCACCATTGGTAACGGTTATCTTAATGTCAGGGGAAGTCTTGAAGAGCTTCCTCCTGGTCATTGCGGCGGTATGTATATCTCCGGGATTTACGATAAATCAGAAGCGGATGTTGAGGAGCTGGTAAAATGTCCCATGTGGACCGACGTATCAGTCTGGAGTGAAGGGGAGAAATTCTGCTTATCCTGCTGCAGGATACTCTTTCATGAACAGGTGCTCGATATGAAAAAAGGGGTGCTTCATCGTCTGTCAATCCTGAAAAATGCCGCCGGAAAGATTGTAACCATTCAGACCGCCCGCCTTGTTTTTATGCACAATGTGCATTTGGGATATCTTTTAGTAAAAGTTACTCCGAGAAACTTTTCAGCTCCTCTGAGAGTCTTGAGCGGTCTCAATGGTGATGTCTGTAACAGAGGCTATTTTCCTCGAGAGATGCTCAAACATCTTCAACTCGAAAAAATTGAGCGAGGCAGAGCTTTCATGTATCTCGAAATGAAAACACGGGATCGCGGGATAAGAATTTCTGAAGCGGCATCATGGAAACTGATCTCACATGACGCTTCAGTACAGCGATGGGAGCCGAGGATATACGGAGAAAAATTTACCAGCGAAATAACCATTGATGCACGAAAAGGTGAATCCTATGTGTTTGAAAAGCTTTGCGTTGTGTTGACAAGCAGGGATGTCTCTGATGTGAATATGTACAAAGAGAGTATCTGTCAATTGAAAGCCTATGTTCGAAGCACTGCTGTAAAAGAAATCACGGTAAATTTTGAGGTATGGCAAGAGAAATGGAAGCAATCCGATGTTGTCATAACCGGCGATGAGACAGCACAGAAAGCACTGCGTTTCAATATTTACCAATTGCTTATCAACGGGCCACACCGGGCTGGAAGCATTGGTGCCAAGTTTCTGAGTTCAGAAGGATATCTCGGACATGTTTTCTGGGATACTGAAATTTTTGTTCTGCCTTTTTATACCTATAACTTTCCGGAGATTGCCCGGAATATGTTGTTATACCGTTACAATACTCTTCCTGGAGCTGTAAAAAACGCAGAGAATGCCGGCTGTAAGGGAGCAAAATATGCATGGGAATCTGCAACATCCGGTGAGGATGTCACTCCTCGATTTGCATCAAAACTTGAAAAAACCATCCGTTTTATCTATACAGGTACTGAAGAGGACCATATTGTCTCTGACGTGATTTATGGTCTTGAAAAGTATTTTCGTATTACGGGGGATGAGAGTTTTCTTCTTGAGTACGGACTTGAAATGCTTTTTATGACCGCCAGATTCTGGGCAAGTCGGGTAGTGAAGGAAGGTGATTTCTATGAGATTCATTGCGTCATAGGCCCGGATGAGTTTCATGAGCATGTCAATAACAATGCGTATACGAATTTCATGGTGAAATGGCATTTGGAGCTTGCCGCCACTCTCTACAGCTATATGCATAAAAAAAGCCCTGTCTCACTTGAATATCTCTGCAAGAAAATATGTTTCAATAAATCTGAAGCTGATAACTGGCTTGATATCAGCAGGAATATGAAGTTTTCTATTGATCCGGAAACACATCTTGTTGAGCAGTTTGATGGATATTTCAATCTCAGGGATTATGTCTTCAGTGGTTATGATCGAACCGGTCATCCTACATTACCTCGTGGTGTCAATTACAGAACTATCGGCTCGACAACTCTTATCAAGCAGGCTGATGTGGTTATCATGATGTTGCTGTTTCCTCATGCTTTCAGTGATGAGGAGAAGAGAGCGAATTATGAGTATTATGAGCAGCGAACTGCCCATAAGTCATCATTAAGTCACTGTACCCACGCCATGATGGGACTTGCAATCGGAAAGCGGGCAAGGGCATATAATTACTTTATGAAAACAGCACTGTTCGATATTGACAATCTTCATAAAAATACTCACCTTGGAATTCATGCTGCTGCAGTAGGTGGCACATGGCAGACCGTTGTCAATGGATTCGGTGGATTGTCGATAAAATCAGACCGTATTGTCCTGAACCCATGGTTGCCTAAAAAATGGGATAGTCTGTCATTTACCGTTCGATGGAAAGCGCGGTACGTTGATATCATTATTTTTCATGACAGCATATCAATACTTATCCGCTCTGAGGATTCTGTTGAAATTCCCTTGAGTCTTTACAGAAAAACGTATAAAATTAAAACAAACGAAGTTCAGATTCTGCATTACTGTTCATCCTGATGAGAGCGGGAAGGATGGATGCCACGGGAATGACCGTTGTGTTTTCTCTATTCCGCTATCAGGATTAGCTGGCGGATCTCTTGAAAAGTTATACTATGTTGCACCCGAAATGCCGTGATCCGCACGGTTTATGACAACAAGGATAATGACTCTCTGCTACTATGGATTTTGTACATCTTCACGTTCATACGCACTACTCCATGCAGAGCAGCCCGGTGTTTCCGGCAGAACTCTTTTCTGCATGCGGCCGTCTTGGCATGAAAAGTATTGCGGTCACTGATTATTGCGCAGCATTTAATATGCCCGAGCTCTTTACCGAAGCGGAAAATGCCGGCAT
>JAAXUM010000283.1:1985-3153 GCA_013336025.1 Chlorobiaceae bacterium | reverse complement strand
CTCCTGTTCGGACTCTACGGGCTCGCCCGGTGGTCAAGGCGCGGCAGCCTGAAGGCGGAAGCATGGCTGATGATCTCCATCCTTCTTTTCTTCCTGCTGTTCATCATGACATTCAACGGATGGCACGGGGGATGGGCCGTCGGCCCCCGGCTGCCCACTCCCATTCGATCTCTGACGGCAGACGGTAACGTTTTGCATCAACCCCCTTGCTCTCCATCAGCGAGAGCCACAGACAATAGGCCGTTGCATCATACCAGCTCACGCCAACAACCGGTTGATCATCCCCGTTGAACTGTTTGTCGTCGTCATAAGGTGAACGGAACCGCTCTGCAGGATCGCTTTTCTCTTTAAGGTATTTGCTGAACCCTTTCGTCTCATGGCGTGATGCCATTTCATGCAGCGCATCGCTGAAAACACTAACCGGCAGAGCATCGAAACCGGGCACGACCCCTGTCTGCAAAAAGGTGATAAAACGCCGGTATAACGCATTGGTTACCGTGTATGTCGCCACATAGAGATCGGAAACCTGTTGCGCTTTTTTTGTCACCGAGTAGATGAAGCTGCCGCCCTTGATCAGGATGTAGTGCGCGTTCTGCTCAAGAGGGCTCTGCAAAACGGACGGAATATCCTTACGAGGTATTGTTGCTCCGATATCAGCCGGAGCGTCATCGACAAGATCGCCGGATATCCGGGCTGCGAGCCTGATAATTTCGCGATCACCGGTAAGCTTGGGCTCTGCATGAACAAACTCCCGTATTGCTGCAATGGCTTCGGGGCTGCCGATGGTTTTCAGGCACTCCAGCACATAGCGCTTCTGATTGTCTGCTTCTTTCAGGTCGTCATCGGTTTTTCGATCGCTCACGGTATTCGGATCATGCAGTTTTGCTTTCAAGGCGTCGATCTTTCTGCCCGAAGCCTCCTCTACAAGAAGTTTAAGCAGACTCTGCTGTTTCGGCGTCAACGTTTTACTGACCGGTGAGGCAAATAGCCTCTGCATAAAGGCATCAAAGAGTTTTGCGTCAACATGTGCCATGAAAAACCGTAGAGGTTCCTGCCACCAGTCATCGCCAAAATGAGCAACCAGCGTGTTGAGTTGCTCATCCGAATGTTCCATGACGAGCTGCACTCCCGCAAGGTACTCCCTGAAGGTTTTGTGGCAAAAACGGTA
>JAAXUM010000283.1:0-1975 GCA_013336025.1 Chlorobiaceae bacterium | reverse complement strand
GTAGTCATCATCTCCAATCTCTACCAGTAAACCGGCTCGATCCACAAGATTTTCACAAAAATCCTCTGCTGAAGGAGGATTGCGCAGGTCATCCAACTGACTCTGCATCCGCCTATGCATCGCATCTTTTCCAACCTCGTCCCGCTCCACGGACTCCTGCATCCAGAGTGAAACCGGCCCCAAAACCAGCCGGGCTTCTTTTTTTGGAAGCAACGGATTTTTGCCTCGTTGACGGTCGCGATAGTCAAGCAGATAGTTCAAAGCGGCATCATATAACTCGGTTCGGCTGTTGGGGAGATAACCGCAGTTTTTCCAGAGAATCGCCATGATCTGCAACAGCAATGGCACTCTTGCGAGAGTTCGCAGTCCCTCGTTTGCCGATTGACGCAAAAACAGGATAATAGATTCAGCTGTTTGTGAAGCATTTGCTTGCTGACTGGAATAAACGTCCTGTTCACCAACAGCGGCAAACCATCGATGTAAAAACTCTTCCTGCTGACTATCTGTAAAGTCCATGATATCTGCTCGAAAATGACTGAACTCAAGCTCGATACCATCACTCTTGCGATATCCGGTTATGCGCGAAGTAACCACAAAACAGACTTTTGCAAACCTGCGCGCCGTATCGTCTATCCAACGGCAGACTTTTTTTCGATCCTCAGTATCGCTGATTTCATCCAGCCCGTCGAGAAGGAAAAGCGTTGTTTTATCATCGAGCCAACGGGATAAATCCTCTTCATCATGACGGCCAAACGAGTGTTTGCGAAACAGTTCTCTGAGGTTTTCCGGCAACGGTGTATAGCCATTATCAAGCTGAACGAGATCACGCAACGAAAGAAAAATGACCGGCACGGGTTCATTGAAACCAAGCTCCTTATACCGCTCGTCATCAAGGCAGGAGAGAGCATAATATTTGAGCAGGGTAGTTTTTCCCGACCCGGGATCGCCGATAACAAGCAACAGGTTATGCTGTTTAAATGCCTGTTGCATAATATTTTCGGGCGAAAGAGATCGATGATCATCCTCTTCTTCATGACCATTGAGCCCTGTTTCACCTGTCGATCTGTTGGCAATTCGCAACGAGACAAAAATCTCGGAGAGCTTTACCGGCAAACTCTCAAACGCAGGGGAACCGGCAAGCGTGATCGTTTCCAGTTGCCGCTTGAGGGTAGTCTGATAGCGAAACACAGAATCATCGATAACCCGACTTTCCTTTTTTTTGCTTTTATCCACCGTATCATCCCCACCGGAAGCCGGTTGACAGAACCTTGCACGTAACTGCTGCTCAAGGTCACGTGTCAACATCTCCTTGAACTCATAAATATCCCTGTAGCTCTTTATAAAACCCCGTTTCTCTGTAACCAGTGTCTTCTTCCACTCTTCAAGTCTGTTCCATTGATCACGATCAATCCCGGAAAGCGAAACTTTCACATCAGAAAAATATGGCATAACCAGCTTTTCTCTTTTCAGCATCAGCTCAAGCTCTTCAACTGCACCCCCCGGGGCGATCTCTGTTGGCGTACCGATGCGAGTCCAGAAAATGCAGATTGCACAGTCGCACTCATCGACCATCTGCCGATTGATGATCTCCTGCGGACTCAATCCCATTTCAGATGCTGCATCAAGCTCCCACCTTTTAGGTTCCAGAACAAGACGAACACTGTCTTCGGTCTGTATTTTCAGGCGGTGAATAACCAGCTCGGCAATATCACGCTCCTCTTTGATATCTGAGGGTGATGCAATAAGAATTTTTACTACTCTGGCTGAGATGTCTGCCATACGTTATAAATCTTTGGGTTGCAATATATTGAACGGGTGTGACTGCCATGCGATTTTCAGATTGCCATAATCCGCAATATCCCGGATTCAGATGCACCGCTGAAGCAACGGGGAGATTCGGAACTCAGGCCGCTCCTCTCAAAAACATAAACGGCTTTACCGTAAAAAAACAAAAATTCCGGTCATTACGGAATCG
>JAAXUM010000059.1 GCA_013336025.1 Chlorobiaceae bacterium | reverse complement strand
CTTCAGCGCTGTCGCCGAAGATCTGGATTACCTGTTCAACAGGATCGTCCTCCAGGAGAACACAGGCAAGCACCTCCTGTTCTATTTCGGTTGAGTAGGGAGGAACACGGCCTTCGAGGTTGAAATCGATGTCCTTGCTGAAATCCAGTATATCCGCTTTAGGCTTGATCATTTTTTGTTACCATTGTTCTTGAGTGTGCTTCGGCTGAGCAAAGTTTATCATAGTGCTGACGCATCATCTGAACATCCTCCCAGCAGGCTTTTTTCCAGCCGGGATTTCTCAACAGAGCAGCGGGATGATAGGTAACCATACAGTCATACCCTTTCCATTTGACAATTCGTCCTCTCATGGCTCCCATTGATGAACTGTTCTGCAAAATTGTATTGGCAGCAACTTTACCGAGCAGCAGAATCAGTTTCGGGTTGAGAAGCTCAAGCTGGAGAAGAAGCCATGGCATGCAGCACTCGATTTCATCAGCGAGCGGGTTGCGGTTTTGAGGAGGTCGGCATTTGAGAATATTGCAGATAAAAACCTCCTCACGCCTGAACTTTACAGCCAGAAGAATTTTGTCAAGCAGTTGTCCCGATCTGCCGACGAACGGGCGGCCCTGACTGTCCTCATCGGCACCAGGAGCTTCTCCGATGACCAGAAGAGCGGCACGCGGGTCTCCTTCACCGAAAACAACGTTTTTTCTGGAAGAGGAGAGCCTGCATTTAGTACACTCTTTTACTGACAAAGAGAGCTCTGTGAGGTCTCTGAACGGAGTTGATGCCTCAGAATGAACTGACGGCAGCAGTTCACTATCGCTGAATAATAAAGGGTGCATGAGAAAAACTGGTTCTTCGGTTAGCAGCCAGGCTGGATAAGTTTTTCTACAGCTTCCAAAAGACGGTTTGCTGCATCCGGCTTTGACAGGAGAGGCAGAAGAGTTGCCTCATTGTCTCTTCCTATTAGTGTAAGCATATTGGTTTCTACTTCAAAACCAGAACTCTTTCCGTCATAGAAATTCAACGCAATAAGGTCAAGATTTTTTTCTATTCGTTTTTTTATGGCGTTTTTCAGACCATCCTCACATTCAAGAGCAAAACCTACAGCTATCTGACCTGGAGATTTCTGTTTGCCGAATTCCGCAAGAATATCCGGGTTTTTTTTGAGCGTCAACGTGAGTTCCTCGCCGGTTTTTTTCAGTTTGCCCTGAAACGGCGCTTCCGGTCGATAATCGGCAATGGCAGCGGCTGATATAAAAACATCACAGGTTTCGAAGTGCGTGCATGCGGCATCGTACATCTCTTTTGCGCTTTCAACGTCAACACGTTCTACAAGAGGAGGGGTGACGAGTGATACAGGGCCGGCAAGAAGCGTAACCTTCGCGCCTCGTTCAGCCGCTGCCCGGGCAAGGGCAAAACCCATTTTGCCTGAAGAGTAGTTTGAAATAAACCGTACCCCGTCAATTTTTTCTCTGGTCGGTCCCGCCGTGATGACAACGCTTTTACCCTGAAGCGAAGAGTGACGGCAGGATTTCTGCAACTCCTCTTCAATCAACGCGGCAATTGCTTCGGGTTCCGGCATTCGTCCGAGTCCACACTGGCCGGAAGCAAGTTCGCCGCTTTCCGGATTGATAATGCGGGAGCCTTCTGCAAGAAGCAGGGCAAGATTTCTCTGTACCGATGAGGAATTGAACATTTGCCCGTCCATTGCCGGAAACAAAAGCACCGGTTTATTTGGACGTAAAGTCAGAAAACAAGCGGAGAGCATGTCATCACAAAGGCCTGCGGCCAGTTTTGCGATTGTGTTTGCTGTTGCAGGTGCCACGACAAAAATATCCGCCCACTCTCCGAGTGAAATGTGCCGGGTATAATCAACGTTTCCACTTTCAGCAGGCGGAAAGAGAGAGCAATAAACCTGTTCCTGTGAAACCGTGGCAAGGGTAAGTTCACTGACAAATCTGGACGCTGAGGCAGTAAGCACAACCTTGACATTGGCACCGTTTTTTTTTAACAGACGGACAAGCACCGGTATTTTGTATGCTGCTATACCGCCGCATATGGCAATGATGATGTTTTTTCCTCTCAACATATTTTTAGGGGTGATGGTGATCGGAGATATCCGACAATGTATGCAAACAGCATGACTTATTTCTTTTTGTTGGATGAAGGGAAAATTCGTTTCCAGAAACTGTCCCAGGTGTGAAAGCGTTCCCTGTATGATATGCTGGCGCCCCATGTTTCTGCAGGACTTTGCAGATTGGTGTTTGCTGCTTCGTTGCCGGTTTGACCATAAGATCGATAGGCCTCCATATAGATTTTCGGAGAAACCCGATACTCAACTTTCTGTGAGGTACCGTAATAATTGAAGAGGGGTTTGTTTTTGACATCGTGAGAACTTCCCTCTCCGATAATGCGTACTTTGCCGTCAGTGCCCGGAACATTCACTGCCATGTAGAGGTTGATGCCGCTGATCTCCCCTTTGCTGTTCATGCCAAGATTGACATTGAAGCTTTCAAATCCTGCAACATTCTGTACCAGACGTGACAATTGCGATGAGATAAGACCGCTGCCGGCTGAAAGACCGACGCTTGAAACGGCAAGGTTTTTGCTGTAGCCCGAGCTTCCCTGAGGGGCATACCACTGGCTGGTTAGCAGCATGGATATGACGTTGAGTTCCGCATTCGGGTCGATCTGGCTTGGTTTGCCGCCAATCATATTTTTCGAGGAGAATGGTTGCATCTGATCGTTCAGATAGTAGCCCATCTCAACATTTGGTTCATTGATGGAGCCGCTGATGGCAAGTAGCAGCTTGACATTATCCCGATCACCGGTTTGGGGCGAAAGAGCACTGATATACTTGGTGCCATAAAGATTCTGCATGACCCCTTCATGAATGCCAACATTGTTCCAGACGATTTTTCCACCGTCTTCAAGATCAAAATTAGTGTTGGAAAACCGGTATTTGCCGTCGCTGAGCGCAACAGAGCCGAACAGACGGTAGCGCTGCTGGCTTTTATTGACCATAAGCTGCATGCCGCTTATGGCAGCTTCAAGCTCTTCGCCCCTTGTACGGTCGAAAATAACCCGGAATTTCAACTGTTCAGCGCTTCTGATTTTCAGATCCTTCAGTTGCAGGATGTCGATAAGCGAGTAATTGAACCCGACAGGGTCGATTTCCGGATCAGACTGAGCGATCGAGGTCTGTGGTGAAGGATAGCGGGGTACGAATTCAATAAACTTTTCAACGCCGATATATTTTGCGCTCTCATTGGCTCCGGGTCGATACATTGTGAAATCAGCCGCATTGATGGTGATATCTCCTTCAACAACAGGCGAGGAAATATCTCCATTCAACAGGAGATTTCTTGTGGATCCGATAATGGTGCCGAAAGGCGTTTCCTCGCTGCTGTCTTTTTTATGAAACAGCAGCAGTTTTGAAAAGTCTGCTCCCAGTGCGATGGCTTTGGGTTTAAGACCTTCAATTTTAAGCAGACCGCTTATGCGTCCGGTGCCATTCTGCAGGTCGGCAATCCTCAGATCTCTGAGTTCGAGTTGTTGCGGAGTTACCTGAATATCTCCGTTGAGAAGATAGGTTACCTGGGTTGCTTCAAGTTTAAGCTTCGTATCGCGCAGTCGGCTGAACAGGTAGATATCCGGCCTTGATGTTGTTCCCTCAACAGTGAGCGTTGTCGGAATAATTCCTTCAGCCTCCTCCAGAAACGGCAGTACTACCTTAAGAAATCCCGCTGAAAGATTGTCTGAGCGGAAAGATGCCTGCACTTTCTGATCTTGAGGAATGCGCAGTTCAAAAGGGTAGTAGCCAAGCACAAGCGGCATCGTTCCACTGCCGGTTATGGTATTGATTAAAGGGGTGGCATCAGCTTTGTTTATCGGTTCTGTGACATGACTTTTGTAATCGAAACTCAGTTTGTTGCCGGCGTGACGGATGTTGCACTGCAGGTTTCCTATCGGAATTTTATCGTAACCAATCGATTTTCCATTGATGCTGAGGGTGCTTGTTTTCGCGTTGGGGTTGCCAATGATGGACAGGGATGCATCGATGGTGCCCGACATGCCGGATGGAAGACGTTTTGCCGAAAGCTCGCCGAGTGAGGCAAGGTCAAGATGTGAAAGGTTGCATTGAAAACCACCGGGCCGAGCATTACTCAGTTCACCATTCAGAACAAGATGCTGATTTCCATTTGTTATACTGAATCGGTTGAACAGCACAGCCGTTTTTTCGATTTCGATATGAGAACCTCCCGGTGTCTGCCAACGATTTTTCCCCTTGCCCAAAGAGAGCTTTGTGAAAAGCAGGTCATAGGACGACCCTGTACGCTGCAGAGAAAAATCTGCGGAAAATTCCCTTTCTTTTTCAAGTCGGCCGGTATCGATTGATGCGGTAAGTCTTCCAGTGGAATAGGTCGCATCAAGAACAACATTGTTCGATGTCTGACCGGTAAAAAAGAGAGAAGCAGCTTTACCCTTGAGGGAAGCTTTTGGTATGCCATTGCCGATGCACTCCATTGCCGCAGTTGCAGAGAGGTTTTTCATGGCAATGGTTTTACGGTACATAAGTGTACCGATATCCAGCGATGAGGTAAGTGAGCAACGCCCGTTTTCATAGAAAAGCCGGCCTTCGGCGCTACCCTGTAAAGCAAGCTCTTTGAGCGGCAGCAGAGCTGAAAGAGGATCGATATCTTTCACCACTATCCGGTAAGAAAACGTAAACGGTTTTTTCAGGCTAAGGAACGCATCGCTTCGAGGTCGTGCAGGAGGGCTGTTCCAGAGACTCTGTGTTCGAATTTCACCTGAAATTCCCGATCCGGCAAGTTCAAGCGCTCCAAGCAGCTCCTTGAACGACTGATTGCCCTGGACTGCAAGATCAAGAAAATCACTCTTCAGGGTAACTGTTGTTGAAGCTGCGTGCTGTTCCACCGCTGCCGATAGCTCGGATTTATCCCTGAGTCTGAAACTGTTGATCGAGGAGGGCGAAAATCTGGCAGTTAATGCGGCATTCAGCGATGCGGGGTCAAAGCCTGAGCCCTTGAGGGCAAACACGCCATTCAGGTCAGTAACGAAATCGTTTGACGCAAGAGATTTGGAGAGATTCAGCCTTGCAACTCTCCCTTCAGCCTGGTAATCGGCACTGCCCCCTTTCCAGCTTATCTGCCCACTGACATCGATGCTTTCCATGCCATTTTGCAGGATGGCTTTTGCTCGCACAAGCTCCCTGCTGTAATCAAGAGAAAGGGTTCCCTGCTTCAAAGCCTGTTGCTGCCAGAACGAGTCCTTCAGGTCGCTTTCTATATGCAGCTCTGCCAGTTCGGAACCATTGACGATACCATCAAAGCTCCCTGTTGCATTAAACATGCTTTTTGCGGTTGTTGTACCGGTGAAAAGATGTGGCAGAGTCTTTTCGAGCGAAAATGCACCCTTTCCCTTGATCTGCTTTCCGAATTCTCCTGCAGCTTCTCCTTTTATGGAGGCGTTTCCTGCTTTGGTAAGAATACGGACATCTGTTGAAAGTTCTTTGAGATTGCCATGGGCTTTACCGATAAAAGAGATTGCTCCGATTCGGGCGATCAGCTCTTTTTGATTCTTGTCTGAAAGAAATGCCTGAAAAAAATCAGGATCGATTTTCGAACTGTCTATTTCAAGCTGGTAGCCAAACGCATTTTTGTTCTGCACATTGAGCAACTTGCCGTTCAAGGCAAGATGGCTTTTGTTATGCGCAAGTACGCCCTTGATAATTTCAATGGTATTGGACTGACTTCTTGCATCACCTTTCAGACTGTAAACACCTTCAGGAAGAGCGATATCCGGATAGATCATTTTCAGATCCCGTGTGTGGATATTGAGTGCCTGAATATCAAGAAAAGACTTGCCGGCAAGCAGGAGTTTTTTCTGATCGGGATCGAAAATATTGAACTTGTCCAAAGAGAGGGAGAGTTCCGCATTGCTTTTGTCGCTCGCCGCTTTCAGAGCGATGATATCGGCGCGTTTTTCGGAAACGAAAAACTGACCGGATCCCTGTTTCAGGCGGAAGCCGTGCTGAGGAATGTCGAGTGCCAGGGCTTCAATCGTTCCGCCAAACTCTTTTTTCTTTATTTTCAGTCTGAGCGAGTTAAGGTCCAGAGAGATGTTCTGAACAGTTAACGCAAGCGGTGTCTCATTCGGCAGGGTTCTGGAATACTTCAGCGAGCTGTTTCTGAGGGTAACGACTTTGCTGAAAAAACTTTCGATGGGTATATCGGTCGAATCAGGCTTGCGGGAGGTGAAAATAAGGTCGATGTTCCTTTTACCGTTTTCTCTTTCAATAACGTTTATCAGCAGGCTGTCAACTTTAATTTTTCTGAATGAGAGCTTATCGATTTTCGGTTTGAGAATGGTCAGAAAATTAAATCGCAGCGTAACCTTGTCAGCAGAGAGGGCTGGCAGGTCTTCATCCGGCTCATAGATTCGCGGGCTGAGAATGGTCACTTTGTTGGGGAAATTAAGCTTGACTTTCTGCAGTTCAAGGTGCCCGTAAAACTCCTCATTGAAAAGCTTCACAGCAAGATCCTTTGCGAACCGGTCAAGGAGCCCGCTGTTCAGGACTATTGCAGCAACAATCGACAGGACAAGAATGCCAGCCGAGAGCAGCGCCAGAAACCCGATAAAGATTGTTTTACTTTTTTTCACAAAGAGTATTGTTGCCATAAAGTTGAATGACCTTCTCAATGATGCCGCTTGTTGATCGGCCTTCCAGAAGCGGCAGGGTAAGTACCTTTCCTCCACTCTGAACAACTGCCTTTGCACCAGCAATGCTTTCGATATTCCAGTCGGCACCCTTGACCAGAATGTCCGGAAGCAGTGTTTCGATCAATACCTCCGGAGTGTCTTCATCAAAGAGTGTAATGGCATCAACCATTTGCAGCGCAGACAGCACGGCAGCGCGATCCTGCTCGGCGCAGACAGGCCGTAGCGGCCCTTTAATGCGTTGTATCGACGCGTCACTGTTGAGGCCTATCAGCAGCACATCGCCAAGCTGACGGGCTCTGGAGAGATACTGAACGTGACCTGCATGCAGAATATCAAAACAACCATTCGAAAACACCACCTGTTTTCCTGAAGATTTCCATGCGAGGACTTTTTCTTTCGCCTCTTCACGGGTAAGCAGTTTTGTATTCATCAGGTAACGTTCGGCTAAATGGAGAAAAAACACATGCACATGCAATAGAAGCAATTTCGGATAATTTATTCAATTTCGTGTATGCTGACGGCCCTCATGTGAAGGGATTTATTTTTTTCTTCTTAACACGCCCGGTTTGTTCTCCCTTAATTCAAAATCAGCAAACTGATACAGGTATTTGACTGAACCGGTAAATTCAGGTATTTTCAGGCATCTGTGCGGCAGTGAGGCTGTTTATTGCACGGAACTAAATCAAAGAATTTCATGACCGATCGAAGTATAACCAGCAAGCAATCCTCAGACAGGCGCATCTATAAGCTTTTTATGCTCTTCAGTGTTTTTGTCAGAAAAATGAACCGCAAAACGGCACTTTTCATGGCAGATCGGCTTGGAGATTTGATATATGATATTCTTAAAATCCGCAAACCCCTTGTTGAGGGGAACCTTTCGATAACCTTTCCGGAAAAAAGCGTCAAGGAAATTCGTTCGATAGCAAGGCGGGTATACAGAAACCAGGCGAGAAATTTTATCGAGGTGCTTCGTCTCCCGCTCATCGCCGGCAGGGAGGATGCTGAAAAACTTTTTGATATCAATGCATCTCAACTTTCCGACACCCTGCAGCGATCGGGGGTTGTGCTTGTTTCAGCTCATTTCGGTAACTGGGAACTGCTTGGGTTTTGCGCCGGGATCATGATAACGCCTCTGACAATTGTTGTAAAGAGGTTAAGGAATGATGATGTCGATCGCTGTATCAACACCTGGAGAACCATGAAGGGCAACACTGTCGTAAAAAAGTCACGAGCTCTGCGTGAAGGATTGAAAACACTCAGGAACAGAGGGATTATGACCTTTCTTGCAGATCAGTCAGATCCTGAAGGAACGTTTGTTACAGACTTTCTCGGCAGACCATCATCAGTGTTTCTCGGCCCGGCCTATCTGGCTCTGAAAACCCGGGTGCCTCTTTTTGTCTGTATGGCCTACAGGAAAGAGGATGGACGTCATGTTGTAGATATTGAACAGATTCCGACGGATGACCTCAAAGATGGCCGGGAGGACTTTGAGGAGCTCGCCCGACGTTATACCAGAGCGATTGATAAAGCTATCAGAGTTCGCCCTGAAGAGTGGTTCTGGCTCCATGACCGCTGGAAACGGACGTTTTGATTTCTCATGTTGAAATTCGCCGTGTTTTGTGTTGAGTCCTATGGTCTGAATTCGTCAATATTCTGTTTCAAGAACTTTAATTGTTTTCAGGTGAATTGTATTTCGAATGTCGGAGATATACACTCATATGCATACCGCAAAAGAGGGCGAGACATGTATCTTAAGTTATCCGATGTGATTTTTTACATTAAAAGCACTTAGATTTATTATGGCATTTGATTATTCCGAATTTGCAGCGTGTTTCAGGGGATCTCGAGAAGAAGTCGTATCGAAATTGTCG
>JAAXUM010000282.1 GCA_013336025.1 Chlorobiaceae bacterium | reverse complement strand
CTCACTGCAGGGAATTTCGAGAATGCACCACCGCCCACCCTTTTTTCTCATTAATGCTGAAAACTCCTCATACCGCCCTGTTCCGTCTGCTGATTGCGGAAGCGTCTCCACCCAGGCCCAGCCATTCCGCACATTCAGTTTCCGAACGACAAAAACCACATCAATCTCATGGAGCTCCCGGACTTTGCTTCGAAGAACTTCAAGAACAGCCTTCCGCTCACTGCTGCCGGGATCAGGTGTCAGAGAACCAACTGCCGCATCTGCTCCTCCATGAAAAAGAAGGAGAATCAGAAGGAAGAGTGCTTTATGCAGTCCATCCTGAAGTTGTGCATAACGAAAGCCATATTGCATAGATATGAACAATAACATTAATGGCCGTTCTGGATTCCCGATGAGCAAAACCGATAATCATCACCCCTGTTTTTCAGGTTGATTTACCGCCACTGTTTCTTGCCGGAATATTAAAGAGCAGGCTTGTCAGTACAGGCACAAGAAAAATCGCAACAGTCACTGCTGAAGTAATGATATCTGCTTCATGACCCTGCATAAAACGACTCAGAGGCGCTTCGGGATAGAAATGTTCAAAAACCGAAACTGAAAGCTTGACACCAAGAACACCAATCACAAGAAATGCACAGGTCTCAAGAAACGGATAGAGTTCCATAAGCCGGACAAATCCCTGTGCGACAAACCTCATGGCAAGAATCCCGATAAAAACACCAAACCAGATAAGAATAATATTATCGGTAAAGGCTACAGCCGCAAAGATATTGTCAATCGAAAAGGCAAGATCCATAAGCTCGATAAGAATCACGGTTGACCAGAAAACGCCAAGCGAACCAACGGTATGCTTATAAAACCAGTTATCCTGCTTGTCAAAATAATCGTCTTTGGTCTCAACGGTCTTCTTTCCTTTCACCCAGTTCCAGACAAGATAGAGCAGATAGATACCCCCGAGTGGTTTGAGCCACCAGATCTTGACCAGAAAAGCAGCAAAAAGCAGACAGAGTCCCCTGAAAAGATAGGCTCCTATTATACCATATTTCAAGGCGGCGGAACGCTCTTTTGGAGGGAGATCCATCACCATCGTGGCAAGAACTGCGGCATTGTCCACAGAAAGCAGACTTTCTATCAGAACGAGATTGAGAACAATCAGAAACGAAGCGGTCGGATTATCAATAATCTGCAGAAAAAGTTCATTCATCACGAAAACATTGTCGTTATATCTGTACCTGCATCCCTATCTCAATCACCTGTCCCGATGGCATATCGTAATACGAAGTTGCACTGAGGGCATTTCGTACCATCAGGGCAAAAAGCTTTTTTCTCCAGAGACCCATTTTCGACTTCAGACCAGTAACGATTTTTTCGCGACTGAGAAAAAAGCTGGTTGTCTCAAGCCTGAAATGAAGCCCTTTTTCCTGGGCAAGCGAAAAAACCTGCCTGATACTTGGATACTCCATAAAACCATATCTGGCAACAACCCGGCACAACCCGTCCCCATATTTTTTTATCTCCACCTTCTTGCTGTTCGGCACCCGCGGAACCCTCTCAAGACTGAAATGAAAAAGAGCTACTTCTGAATGAAGAATCTTGTTGTGTCGCAGATTATGCAAAAGAGCTATGGGAATAACATCAGGGTTGGCTGTAAGATAGACCGCCTGGCCGGTAACCCTCTGGGGCTGCTGAAGGGCAAGGCTCTGTACAAACTCCTCCACCGTCAGGGTTCGGTCCTTTACCTGCTGAAGCAAAAGGCTCCTGCCCTGCTTCCAGGTCAGCATCAGGGTAAACAGAACAAGACCGATCACAAGCGGAAACCATGCTCCATGAAACAGTTTGGTAGCACTTGCCCCGAAAAAGGCCAGATCGATAATAAAAAAGAAACTGACCAGCAAATTGGTTGCAAGCTTGTTCCAGCGCCAGATATCACGGGCAACATAGTAAAAGAGAACCGTCGATATCAGCATGGTTGCCGTTACCGCAACACCATATGCCGCAGCAAGTCTGCTTGAAGATCCAAAACCGATTACAAGACCGATCGTGGCGTACATCAACGCCCAGTTAGCTCCCGGCACATAAATCTGCCCCCTGTGACCGGCAGAAGTGTGTTTGACGGTAATTCTCGGCAGATATCCAAGCTGTATCGCCTGCTGGGTCAGGGAAAAAACTCCGGTGATCAATGCCTGGGATGCGATGATGGTTGCCGAAGTTGCAAGAATCACCATGGGAATCATTGCCCAGGACGGAACCAGCCCGTAAAAAGGATGATGCGACTCCTGCGGAGCAAAAAGCAAAAGAGCTCCCTGACCGAAATAGTTCAGGAGCAGCGCAGGCAGAACAAAAAGAATCCAGGTAATACGGATTGGCGTTCTGCCGAAATGTCCCATATCGGCATACAGTGCTTCGGCTCCGGTAACCGAAAGAAAAACAGCTCCGAGAACCATAAATCCCTGGAGATGATTATTGAGCAGAAACGAAAAACCATACCAGGGAAGTACTGCTCTGAGAATTTCAGGATACCGGACAATCTCCACAAGGCCAAGCACGCCGATAACAGCAAACCAGAGAAGAATAACCGGACCGAAAAGCGCGCCAACCCGTGCAGTGCCATTATGCTGATAAAGAAAAAGTCCGGTAAGGATAATAACGGTTATCGGAATGACCAGATCCTTGAACGCCGGCGCAATAATCTGCAAACCCTCAACGGCACTGAGCACGGAAATTGCAGGGGTGATCATTCCGTCTCCATAAAGCAATGATGCGCCAAACAAACCGATCCCTACAAGAAACCACCGTTCGTGACGATTTTTTTTACTATGGGCAACAATGAGCGCCGTAAGAGCCAGAATCCCCCCCTCGCCCTCGTTATCGGCCTTCATGATAAAAGTCAGATATTTCAGGCTTACAATAAGAACCAGGGCCCAGAAAATAAGTGAGAGCACCCCGAGCACATTCTGTTGTGAAACCGGTATGCTGTAATCCCCATGAAAACACTCCCTTATTGCATAAAGAGGACTGGTGCCAATATCACCAAAAACAACGCCAAGAGCAGCAAGGGATATAGTCGCAATTTTTTTAAAACCAGAATCACCGGATAAATCGGATAAGTCAGCATGTTCAGATCTACTTGCCATAAAACAGAAAATATCTTGTTCCTGA
>JAAXUM010000281.1 GCA_013336025.1 Chlorobiaceae bacterium | reverse complement strand
TCAGTGCCGCTGCAAGCGCAGTCAGCTCTCTGTCATCACCGTCCGGGTGGAGTATCCTGTTTTTTGTCAAGAAGACTGTCCCTGTTCAGGGTGTTTGCATGAGCGACTGTACGGTATCGAAAACATTCGTTGCGGTAAACCCGAATTTTTCAAGTGTTACGGATCCGGGCGCCGATGCTCCGAAATGGTCGATACCAATAATTTTTCCCCGATCCGTAGCATAGCGGTGCCAGCCGAATGATGAGGCAGCCTCAATGACTATCCGATTTGTTATGGTAGCTGGAAGCACACTGAGACGATAGGATTCCGGCTGCTCTTCGAACAGTTCGGTTGACGGCATAGATACTACCCTTGCAGAAACACCGCTCTCTGCAAGCAGGTTTTGAGCTTCAAGTGCTGTATGCACCTCTGAACCGGTGGCGATGATGATTGCAGCTTTATCCGCTTTTTGAGGTTCTTTGTTCCATTCCGACAGAATATAGCCCCCTTTCCGAACGCCGTCGCTGATCGGGTAACGGTCAGCATCGAGTACAGGCAGAGCCTGTCTCGAAAATATCAGACAAACAGGTCTTCGGGCGGTGAGAGCGATTTTCCATGCTTCTTTTGTTTCATGGGCGTCCGCCGGTCTCAAAACCATCATGCCCGGAATGGAGCGAAGCATGGCAAGCTGTTCAATCGGCTGATGGGTCGGGCCGTCTTCGCCAAGGGCGATACTGTCGTGTGTAAAAATAAAGATGGAGTGCGTTTTCATGAGAGCCGCAAGCCGAAGTGCCGGTTTCATGTAATCAGAGAAAACAAGGAATGTCGCTCCATAGGGGATCATGAACTGCGACAGGGCCATTCCGTTGATTATGGCACCCATAGCATGTTCTCTTACGCCGAATCTGAAATTGGCGCCGTTGTAATGTGCCGGTGTAAAGTCGATACCGCCATTGAGCAGGGTGCCGCAGGAGGGGGCAAGATCGGCCGAGCCGCCTGCCAGAAAAGGAAGTTTATGGCAAATGGAATCAAGTACCTTTTTCGATGCCTGCCGGGTTGCCAGTTTTTCGGAAGGATCAAAGATCGGCAGGAGTTCTTCCCACCCTTCGGGCAGGCGGTGCTGCATTCTTTCCTCAAAAGCTTCAGCAGAGGAAGGAAAGCGTTGAGAAAAGTTGTGCCATAAAGCATTCCACTTTTCTTCCTGACAGGAACCTTTCACCTTCACGGACTTCAGGTGCTCTTTTACAGCGTCGGGAATGTAAAACGTTTTCTCTTCAGGAAATCCAAATCCTCGTTTGAGCAGTATTACCTCTTTGCTGCCGAGAGGTTCGCCATGAGCGGCCGCACTATCCTGTTTATTAGGGCTGCCGAATCCTATATTGGTGTGAGCGATAAGCAGAGACGGGCGGTCTTTCTGGGTTTTGGCAAAGAGAAGAGCTTTCTCAACAGCATCCGGGTCGTTTCCATCAAGATGTTCGACATGCCAGCCATAGGCGAGAAAGCGCTGTCCGACATTTTCCGTAAAAGCGAGGGTTGTCGATCCCTCAATGGAAATTCGGTTGCTGTCGTAGAGGCAGATCAGCTTGCCGAGTTTCAGATGACCTGCAAGAGAGGCTGTTTCGCTGCTGATACCCTCCATAAGGTCGCCATCGCCGCAGAGAACAAAGGTGTAATAATCAATGATCTCAAGCTCTTCAGCGTTGAGATGTTTTGCACAGAATCTTTCGGCCATGGCCATACCGACAGCCGTGGAAATTCCCTGTCCAAGCGGCCCTGTGGTTGTTTCAACTCCCGGGGTTACGCCATATTCAGGATGTCCCGGAGTTCTGCTTTCCCATTGCCTGAAGGATTTCAGATCATCGAGACCCAGGTCATAGCCGGTCAGGTGAAGCAACGCATAGAGCAGGGCTGAACCGTGTCCGGCAGAAAGAACAAACCGGTCCCGGTTCACCCAGTTCGGATTTGCGGGATTGTGGTTCATGACTTTTGTAAAGAGAACGAAAGCCATTGGAGCGGCGCCGAGCGGCATGCCCGGATGGCCTGAACCGGCTTTTTCAACCATATCAACAGCAAGAAGTCTTGCGGTGTTGATGGCTTGCATTTCTATAGGCTCAGTCGGCATGGTTGAGTGAGCGTTTAGTCATGTCGTTATGGAAAATAGATATCCGGGAAAAGATACGGTATAGTTGTTTTTATCCTTTAATATAGGTATTTGTTTATTCCTTCACTCTGAAATTCAATCTTTATGGTTATGCGTAACCTTTTTGAGGAACGTATTTTTCAGAACAGGATAGTCGGAACTGCGATACCCCCTCCATGACGGTTAACCCCTCATTCCGATGTAAAGCGTTTAAGCCGGCATGAGAGTGAGTTTGTGCAGTTGAGAATAGTGCAGCTGAAAAAGAGAATGTCAGATTTGTCTATGCAGATTCTCCCTGGAAAAACGGAAGAGAGGTCGCGGCATGCAGCGATCCGGAACCGCATCGCAAAGAGGCTTTACGGGTTATCGTTTTTTGTGAGAGCCGTTTCGGAATGGAAAAAGGATGCTTGCGGGGCGGGGAGTTATGGTATTTAAAGAAAACCTTGTCGTGACAGCTGTTTGATCGGAAGTTGCAGATGCGGCGGTTTTTCTGAACGATCAACGGGTGATGGTGTCTTACCGGAGTTTCAGCATCAAAGACCAGAACGCGTTATAATGATGCATCATGTTTGTCTCTCCCTCATTGTTGAACACCGGCATTCCTTCATTATACCATCTGAATATTCCCCCGCGAAGGTTCAACAGGCTTGTTATGCCTGAGTCAGAAGGGAGCGTTCCCATGCGTTTTATGAGCTCCGAGCTTCTCAATCCCACAGAACAGTAGCACACCCCGACGGTTTGCTTTTTGTCACTCGCGAACTGACGGATGAATGCCTCGCGCTCAATTGCAGGATCGACAAGTTGTGCGGCGGCAATATGGCTGACCTCAAACTCCTCCGGTTCCCGTATGTCGAAAAGCGATAGCGCTTTCATGCCGGATCCGGAGACTATTGCCGATAGATCCTCGGGAGTGATTTCCGCAACAGGGACAGCAGCGGCAATGAGTGCTTCCGTCATGTTCAGAGGGAGGAGATTTCCGAAGAGATTCAGCATGTTAATGATGTTTTAATACTTTTAACAATTCAGGGTTTGAGCATATGCCCGACTTGAGTAC
>JAAXUM010000058.1 GCA_013336025.1 Chlorobiaceae bacterium | reverse complement strand
TTGGTGTTCTTGATGAGCATCAGTTCAGCCGTGATCAAAACAGTTATGCCTGCCTTGTGACGTACAGTGATTATCCTGAGGCTGTGCTCAAAATCACTGACCCTGGTAAATTGCTCGACAGCGCCCGCGATATCACCATATCGGATGTGCAGGGTAAACTTGTCGGTGAATCGGCGATTATGCTGGGAAGCTATCCGGGTCGTGACGTGAAAATTATATTACAGCAGGATACGGCCATTGTTCGCGGTCGCCTCTACCTTGCAGGAAATCGTCTCTACCAGATTCTGGTATTGAGCTCGAAAGAGATCGCCTATTCGAATGAGATCAATCAATTTCTGGATTCGTTCAGATTGCTACAGTAATAAACGTTGTCTGCTGTTTTGCCCGCAGGATGTTTGTGAGATCTCGGTATTCATCATCAGCAAAGGGGAGTAATATGAAAACGCAATATGGGTTTATCCTTGGGAGTATCCAGGATTTTGAAGCATGGATACGCGATGTGAAAGTAGGGAGAACGGTTGTGTCTATTCAGCAGCATCATACGTATTCTCCCGATTATTCTTCTTTTAACGGTTCAAACCAGTTTGAACTGCAGAAGGCAATGAAAGATTATCATGTCGTGCATAATGGATGGAGTGATATCGGACAGCATTTTACGACCTTTCCTGATGGTTCCATTATAACCGGGCGTTCAATGGAACTCAGTCCTGCAGGGATAAAAGGATGTAATTCTGCTTCAATTTGTATTGAGCATCTCGGAAACTTCGATGCCGGCAAGAACGAGATGACTTTTCAGCACCAGGATATCGCAGTCAGATTAACAGCAGCTTTGTGTTTGAAATTCGGATTACCTGTTTCGACAAAATCTATTCTTTATCATCATTGGTTTAATCTGGCAACCGGTGAAAGAAATAACGGTACGAAAAACAATAAAAGCTGTCCTGGAACGGCATTTTTTGGAGGCAACAAGGTTCAGGATTGTGACGATCACTTTCTTCCGCTTGTCTCTCAGTGTCTGAAGGAGAAACTGCCGCAACTTTCAGCCGTAAGGCCTATGAAATATGTGTGCGTAACGGCGGATTCACTTAATGTTCGGGAAAGAGCTGACGGAAAAAGCAAAAAAGTATCTGAACGTTCACCGGTATCATCAGGTTCGATTCTGAGAGTATGGAAGGAAGAGAACGGTTGGTATAAAATTTCGGAAAGCAGTGAGCACTGGGTATCGGGAAAATTTACCAGAGTGGTCCAGCGTGCAACGGTTAACGCAGATACGTTACGTGCAAGAAGCGGGCCTTCAGTTTCATGTTCAGTTGTCGGGGCATATCTGTCAGGGCAGGAGTTGTTTATCGAAGAGGTTGAAAATAAATGGGGCAGGGTGAGTATGGATGGGAAATGGGTTAGTATGAAGTATCTCGATATGAACTGAAACGGTCAGTAAAAGAGCGGGACCAGGAATCAACAGGAAATTACAGTCAATTGTTGAGAGGTTCCGTAAGGTTTTATAATTAATAAGGAGAGATGATTCTTGTTTGACGTGAAGAAAGATGCCGCTGGCAGTTCGCCCTATATGAGATTTGCATGTGGTGATCTGATTTTGCGTGATGAACTTGCTATAGATCGGACATTACTTGCCAATGAAAGAACGCTTTTATCATACCTGCGTTCTGGTGTGGCTCTGTTGATTGCCGGTGTTTCGATCATACATTATTCGCAGGATGGCTGGTTTTTGTCAGTTGGTTTTTTTTGTATTCCGGTAGGCGTGTTTTCCGGTATTGTCGGTGTGGTGCGTTTTCGAAAAATGCATAAAGCTATTTCCATTATTCAAAGACGTGCTGCGGTTTTCTCTTCGTCAGCCGGGAAGGAAAATTGAAGAGCGTGAAATTCGCATCGCGCTTTTCAGAAAAAGGTAATGAACGCAATGGTGCCGGAATCTGCAATTGAGTTAATCGACATGGTCTGGCATCGGTTTTTCCGCATGTCAGATGGATGTAACCGAATAACTATGGTTTTGATATGAACTATGCGATTTCAATGGCGTTTTGTTTCTTCTCTGGTTTTGCTTGTTCTTTTTTCCGGATGTACGACTACCAGCTCTCTTGTTCAACGGCAAACCATCAGGGTGTTTTATGCAACCGATCGCGCCGTCAATGAGCCGTCGTCCGATCATTCTGAGCTGTATGGCGGGGAACGGGGCGCGGTGACCTATGGGGTTTGTGATGTCGGTATTCCGCAGGGTCACGGTTCTGCTGAACCTGATATGAAATTTTGCAGGGAACCTGACCGGAAAAATCCTGATTCAGATGCGGAGTTGCAGGGTGTGAATCTCAGGAGCGAAACGGATTTTTTTTCTGAACTTGATCAACGTATCAAGGGGTCTCCTTCGCACAGTTTACTGCTTTTTGTTCATGGCTATAACCTGACTTTTGAAAAAGCTGCCAGGAATACAGCACTGTTTTTCTGCGATCTTGGCTTTAACGGTACTCCCCTTTTCTTCAGTTGGCCATCGCAGGGGGCGATGGGCAAGTACACGATCGATGAAACCAATATCGAATGGTCTCAGACTAACCTTAAACAGTTTCTTGAAGCTCTTGCCAGGCGTTCGGGGGCTGAAGATATCTATCTGATGGCCCATAGTATGGGAAATCGGGCATTGACCAAAGCTCTGGCTGAATTGCTGCATGAGCAGCCCCAACTGAAAAACCTGTTCAAGGCTCTGATTCTTGTGGCTCCCGACATTGATGCTGAAATTTTTAAACGAGATATTGCACCGAAGCTCACCGATACAGGAACCTTCGTGACGCTCTATGCTTCATGCGATGACAAGGCACTGAAACTCTCGACAGATATTCACGGGTACATGAGAGCAGGGGATATTTCAAAAAGTTCGCTTATTGTGCCAGGCGTTGAAATTATTGATGCCACCAACGTGGATACTGGTTTTCTCGGACACTCCTACTATAAGCGATCACGTCAGGTTCTTTCGGATCTCTCTTTTCTTATAAATATGGGCGTTCATGCCGGTCAGAGGCGCGAACTTGAATCGGTTGATACCTCTTCGGGTCGTTTCTGGAAGTTCAGAAAAGAGATGAGAGATTCTGATCCTGTTCTTTCCCGATAGGGAGAAAGATGTCTGCTTCTGTTCATCTTTCGATGGTTATCATGTATCAGAGCTTTGGATGCGGGATTTTTCCGGAAATGGCGTTGATGTCCCATGGAGAGTCGGGGTTATGGAAAAATGCCTTAAACGGTGGTCGATCAAATGTTTTCTGTAATCCGCAATCTGAATTGTTCAAGTTCGGGCTCATCAGATTTGTGATGCTTCATCTACTCAATCGAGCGTTGCAATAAAAGTAACGCTTGTCTATACTGATGCTGAAAGGTACCCTGAAGCTGCGTGTGCGACGGATGTGCCGCGCGGAGTTATCAATGTCAGGTAATCATGAAACAGAACGGGGATAAAACCATGAAGAAAGTATCAATCTCTCTTACCGTTGCGCTTATGATTGTCTGCGGGGTTATCGGGATTGGTGCGGGGTACTGGCTCACTCCGGAGTATTCCATGTCAATGTATGACAGGAGTACAATGGATCTTGGACAACCGGACAAATGGGTTGATCTGAGGTATGTGGATGCCATGATTTCCCATCATCGCGGAGCAGTGCTTCTTGCCGAAGAGGCCGGCATCAGCAGAAGACCGGAAATAAGGAAATTGACTGAAGAGATTCTTGCAAACGAGCCTGTCGCCATAGCTGAATTATATCGCTGGAAAAAAGAGTGGTATCGTGACGTCAGGAAGGCTGGTGATCCACAGGTGCCTCGTTTGGGCAGTTACGACAGGACTTTTGATCTTCGTTTTCTTAATGCCATGATTGCTCATCATGAAGCCGGCATCAGGATGACAAGGGAGATACGTCTGAAGTCGAGCCGTTCTGATGTACTCGATAATGCTGATGAAGTTGAACGGTTTTTTCGTGAGGGCCTCGGTATGTTCAGGGCGTGGAGAACGTCGTGGTACTCTGTCAGTGAGAGGAACCCGGAGCTATGACGACCAGAACCTATTCGGTTAAGGGAATGCATTGCGCCAGTTGTGCTGCGATCATTACGAAAAAACTTTCTAAAGTTGAAGGGATCAGTCAGGTCGATGTCAATCTTGCTACTGAACAGGCAAAACTTGAGTTTGAGTCTACCGGATTAACGCTTGAGGCCTTGAATGAGGTTGTCGGCAAGTATGGTTTTTCTCTCGCGGTTGATCAACCTGAAGAGATTGCTTGCGGGGTGCAGCGTGCTTCCGTTTCCAGTGCTGTGCGATTGAAGGAGGAAAAGCAGCGTGAGCTTCTTGAGTACAAGGCAAAGGTTGAGTTTGCATTGCCTGTCGCTCTCCTTGTTTTTATCCTTATGATGTGGGATATCGGAGCGAGGTTTTTTCCCTTTGTTCCGAATCTTCCGATTCCCATGGATCTGCTGAATGTCATCTCCATGGCTCTTTCCACTTATATGGTTTTCCGGACAGGCGCACCATTTCTGCACGGAATTGTTATGTTCGCCAGGAGCGGAGCCGCGAGCATGGATACGCTTATCGGGATAGGGACGCTTTCGGCTTATATGTACAGCGCTCTTGTCACGCTTATTCCTTCCGTCAGGACTCGGTTGCAGTTACCCGATTATACCTATTTTGATGTAACGATCGTCGTGATCGGCTTTGTGCTTCTTGGTAAATATCTTGAAGCCCGGTCAAGGTTGAAAACAGGCGAGGCTATCGAAAAACTGATCACGCTTCAGGCAAAATCGGCGTTTGTTCAGAGAGATGGTAAAGAGTTCGAGATACCTGCAGAGCAGGTAAGAAAGGGTGATGTTGTGATCGTCAGGCCTGGTGAAAAAATTCCTGTTGACGGAACAATCGTTCTGGGCAATTCTTCTGTTGATGAATCGATGGTAACCGGAGAGCCGGTTCCGGTGGATAAAAAGAGTGGCGATCAGGTGATCGGCGGTACGATCAACAAGCAGGGCTCGTTTACGTTTACGGCTTCTCATGTCGGTACCGAGACGGTTCTGGCTCGCATTATCAGGATGGTCGAAGAGGCCCAGGGTTCGAAAGCGCCGATACAGGATATTGCTGACAAGGTTGCCGGGGTTTTTGTTCCGGTTGTTCTTGTGCTTGCATCGGTAACGTTTCTTATCTGGCTGACCGTTGGTTCATCGCTGCTCGGGTTTTCAGCGGCGCTCTCTTACGGGATCATGGCTCTTGTCGGAATTCTGGTGATCGCCTGTCCCTGTGCGCTTGGTCTGGCAACTCCGACTGCAATTATTGTTGGTATTGGCAAGGGAGCTGAATATGGTATTCTCATCAGGAACGCTGAAAGCCTGGAGCGGCTGAGTGCAGTTGATACCGTGGTTTTTGATAAAACCGGTACGATTACCACTGGTCGTCCGGTGGTTACCGATATTGCAGCTTTTGACAGCAGGATGAGCCACTCCTCACTCCTGCAGCTTGCTGCAAGTCTGGAATATCGATCGGAACACCCTCTGGCACAGGCAATAGTTGAGGCTGCAAAAAAACAGAGTCTCTCCTTGAGCGATACGAGCGGATTTGAGGCGCTTGAAGGGCTGGGTGTAGCCGGGTTGATTGATAATCTTCCTGTAAGGGTTCATAAGCCGGTGGAATCGGAGTTATCCATACCGGAAGTCAATGCTTTGCAGAAGCAGGGTAAAACCGTGGTCATGATTGAGCAAAACGGGGAGTGCGTGGGACTGATTGCCTTGAGCGATACGGTCAAGGAGCATGCGGGAGAGGCTGTTGCTGCGCTTCATCGAAAAGGGATCAAGGTTATCATGCTGACGGGTGACAATCTTCTGGCGGCAACCTACATGGCAGGACAGGTTGGTATTGATGAGGTGATTGCCGACGTGCTGCCGCAGGAAAAGGCGGGCAAAATCAGGGCATTGCAGGCAAAGGGCAGAACGGTGGTGATGGCGGGGGACGGCATCAACGATGCTCCTGCTCTGGCACAGGCTGATGTTGGTATTGCCATGGCAACCGGAACCGATATTGCTATTGAATCTGCCGGTATCACGCTGCTCAAGGGTGATATCAAGAAGGTTGCAGAGGCAATCACTCTTTCACGGGCAACCATGAGCGTGATTCGCCAGAACCTCTTCTGGGCGTTTATCTATAATGTGATCGGTATACCTCTGGCTGCCGGCGCGCTCTATCCTTTCTGGGGTATTTTTCTCAATCCGGTATTTTCAGGTATCGCTATGGCTGGAAGCAGCGTTTCGGTTGTGAGCAATTCACTGCGCCTTAAAACCATTAAGCTCGATAAGAAGCGATAATCATCATGCCGGTCTGAACCACCCTTCTGATTCACAGCGTCGGAAGCCCGGACCGGCAATGAACGTGCTACTGTACCGGGAACGTTTCTATTCCCAGTTTTTTCGGTTCAATACCGATTTTAGGGGGGGCTTCTCCTGACAGTTGCCCGAACGGCAGAATACTCCCGGTCAATTTGATCGCTCCCGGAATAGGGCTACCCGGTTTGATAAGGGTTACATGATAGGCGTCTTCCACATACCCGATATACGTGTAGCCGTTGGTTACTCTCGCTGTTGCCGAAAGCCTGAACTGGTAGGCGCAGGTGCGCGGCGGAACCCATTCAGCAGGGGGCACAACCAGTGAGGTAACTCCGCTCCACTGATGCAGCGGATTACGGTGTGCAGGATAGCTGTCCGAATAAACGGTAGTCGATTCTCCGTTTCCCCAGTGAGCCTTGAGTGTGAAGTCTTTCAGATGGGCTTCGAGATCCGTCACCGTCATGGTTATCTGCACTCCGTCAGTTGCGCCGGTCATGGTTTCCATTGCACATGCTGCAACAGGAGCACCGTCATGCAGCACGTTGATAATGTCTGTATACGGGATATTGTTGTCAATCATGAGCTGGAGTGTTTGCGGGGCTGAGGCAACAGGAGTGCGCGCGGGATCGTCTCTGAAAAATTCCGCTTTCAGTTCGTGAATGCCTGTTGAGCCGATGGTGTTCCACTGTATCAGCAGATCATCAATGGAGTAATCTTTTGTCGGGTCCGGCAGTGGATACATCTGGAGGCTGTCCCAGGCGATGCTTTCAAGAGTACTGGTTGTCCCGTTCCAACGGTAATTATTCCAGCTTTGAAGAAGCGGGGTGAAGGCTCCGCTGCTCCCTGCGCGGTGGAGGATACGGTATTTTCGTGCTCCTGCAGCCCAAAGGCTTTGCATGGTGGTGCGGTTTCCGATTATGGTGAGCGTTCCGCCGAATGCGGCTTCATCGACATGCAGATAATATGAGGGAGCCGTTGTTGCATAGCCGCCGTTGATTTGTGGTGCTGTTGCCGGAATCAGACCCACAGATCCTATGACCGGACCTGCTACGCCGGGAGCAAGCGTTGGCGTTTTTGCCAGCAGAATCGCATGCAGGTTTGAGAAGTTCGAGTAGAATCCTGCCGGAAAATCAAAGGTGAATGCAGGATTCCGGGATGCCACTCTCAATCCGAAATGCACGGCAGGGTCAGGGTGTGAGCCAAGGTCTGTAATCCCGATTTCAGAAAGGGGGATACACAGTTCCCAGATACGGTGCGACGTGCGGGAGTGAGGTGAAGGGCCAAATCCATTGGTTGCGACAGCAGGGCTTGGCGTGTTCTGCAGTCCCGTCCATCTGCCCGGTCCGAGATAGTACTGACGCCCGATCCGGACAGGAAGCGCGGGATAGATGCCATAGTTGACATCCACTCCCGGAGTGATGGCTCCATTACCGTTACAGTCGACGCTGAACCAGAAATAATCACCCACACCCGGGTCGGCACCTGAATCACCGACCATATCGAGCGCAACATAGAGAAACTTGTTGTCATTTTTAACCATCATAAATCCGGCAGGAATCGGCATTACTCCTGCAGCAGCCCATTCGGGTGCTGAAAGGATTCCGTTTGCAACGATGGGGCTTGTTGCCCAGGTGCTTTTTACAGTAGCCATTGTTTTCTCCTTGGTTGGGGTTGATGATAACCGGAATCCCGCATGCAGTTGAGGGCCTGGCAGGTGTTCACCGGCAGTTCATGATTGTTTTCAAGGTTTTTTTACGGAAAAACAGAGACCTGCTTTTCTGCTCGGGAGAGAAGATGCGGCATCGACCCGGCTCAGAGATGCTTTCTCTGTCGGGCAGCATGCCTTACATTGTCTATCAGCATCGCCATGAGGCGGGGAGTCTGACAGTCGAAAGATATTGTTCTGATCTGGATACCAGATTCAGGGTTGTGGTTGTCGGCTTACCGGCCTTGTGTGTTAAGGGAACAGCTTAAGGTAAAGTCTCTGATCCGATAGTTCGAGATTGCTCTTCTCTGTTCCTGTTCAGCAACCGGCGGATATCCATTGCTTTTTTTACTTCCATCAAAGCAATATTTTCAGATAACAGGAGAGATGCTTTATCAGTTTCCGCATTTGTTTTTTTTTATAATCAGGATGTATATTTCTTCATGGGGCAGTTGCAGGGCGCTTCCGTGGGCATTTGTTCTGCCTGCGGTATGAAATAAAAGGAGAAAAGGGAAAAAAAGATTTGGAAGATAAGAGGTGAGATGGTACATTAGGAACCCGCTGAAGAAAGGAAGAAAAGGCAAGGCGGGAGAGCCTGAAAAATGGCACGTTATTTGAG
>JAAXUM010000057.1 GCA_013336025.1 Chlorobiaceae bacterium | reverse complement strand
GTGCATCGATAAAATCATCTTTCAGAAGCGGAAGAACAACCTGCGTTTCAGGATCGCCCATTCGCGCATTGAACTCAACAACAGAGGGTTCCCCCTTGTCTATCATGACGCCCACATAGAGAAAACCGGTATAAGGAGTTCCTTCCGTCACCATTCCTTCAAGGGCGGGAACAATGATTCTCTCCTCAATTTTTTTCAGCACATCAGAAGTCACCAGTGGTGCAGGAGCGTATGCACCCATCCCCCCGGTATTCTTTCCTGTATCTCCATCCCCTATCCGTTTATGATCCTGAGCAGGATAAAACATGCGGTATTTCTCGCCATCAGTCAGCACGAAAACACTTGCCTCCTCACCCTCCAGAAAATCCTCTATAACAACCTCATCGGCAGCATCGCCAAACACCCGTTCCTCAAACATGGCACGTGTTGCCTGCAAAGCTTCCTCTCTGTCACCAGCGACAATAACTCCCTTACCGGCACACAAGCCGCTTGCCTTTATCACCTGGGGATATTTTGATTCATCAAGTGACGCAAGATAGCGTGATGCATCCTGAATCTCTCTGAAAACATGATACCCGGCAGTAGGAATTCCGTAACGCAACATGAAATCCTTGGCGAAAACCTTGCTTGTCTCCAGCCGGGCAGCGGCCTGTGAGGGCCCGATAATCTTTTTGTGTGCCGCACGAAACAGATCCACAATACCAAGTTCAAGCGGCTGCTCAGAACCGGCAATCGTCAGATCAACCGCATTCAAAACCGCAAATTCAAGCAACTCCGGAAGCGCCGCAGCCTTGAGCTCAACATTTTGAACCTTTCCCCCCATGAGCCCTGTACCGCCGTTTCCCGGTGCCACATAGACCTGCTTCACCGTATCGTTCTTTGCTGCAGCCCACGCCATGGCATGCTCGCGTGCGCCACTCCCTATTATCAATACGTTCATTACTCCTGCACGATGTACTGGCAGCGATTCACCCTGCGGTTTATCGACCCGGTTTGTTACATTATACTTCATGTCCAAGCGACAACAATCCCCTGTATATAAAACAGGTTGTTGTAAAAAAACAATTAAAAAAAATTTCCATAATTCAGAAGAGCCAAATATCCCTGATCAGGATGACCTTGCTGCCGGTTGTCACCCGTTACCTGCTCCCCATCACCCTGAAGCTGCTCTATAAAAGCCTCAGGATAACCGTATCTGCTTTTGAGGAAACAGCCCGTACTGAAAAATCTCAAATCCTCTTTGCATTCTGGCACGGCAAAATGGTCACGGGATGGATTCTTGCCCGAAAGATCTTTACGCAGAGCACCATACATGCCGTCGTCAGTCTTTCAGATGATGGACAAATGCTATCCGACACCCTGTCAAATCTCGGATTTTCACTTATCAGGGGATCCAGCTCCAAAGGCTCAAATGAGGTAAAAGCAGCCATACTGCAGGCTCTTCAATCAGGAGAAATCATAGCCATAACGCCTGACGGACCAAGAGGCCCTGTTCATCAATTCAAATACGGAATCGTAAGGATTGCCTCGGAACAGCAGATCCCGATCATCTTTGCCAGCATATCCTATGCTGATGCATGGAAACTGAAAAGCTGGGACAGTTTCGAAATCCCCAGGCCATTCAGCCGCGTCACCATTACTCTTGAGACGATAACGGTACCGGAATTCAATAACGAAACCACGCTCCGCAATTTTTCAAAAGAGCTTTCAGAGAGGTTCACTCATGTCGTTTGAACTACCCGACATCATCCTGCAGCCTGCATCGCTGCTCTACAAGAACATCATCCAGCTCAGAAACACACTGTTTGATCACAAAATATTCCGTACCTGGCAATCCCCTTTTCCTGTTGTTTCGATCGGGAATATTTCAGCAGGTGGCACGGGAAAAACGCCGCTCGTGGACTGGATTGCGAAATACTATCTCTCTCTGGGCTATAAACCGGCAATTGTGTCACGAGGTTATGGACGAAATACAAAAGGCGTTCAACTGGTATCAGACGGAAAAACCGTGTTTATGAAAAGCAATGCCTGCGGCGACGAAACAGCAATGCTTGCATGGAACAACCGTGAAGCCATTGTTGTTGTTGCCGAAAAACGAAAAGATGCATTCACCTTTATCATCAGCCGATTTGCAGAGGCAATGCCGGATGTCATTATTCTCGACGATGCCTTTCAGCACCGGCAGATCGGGCGAAATCTCGATATCGTCGTGATCAACGAAAAAGAGCCCTACTTCAAGGCCGAAATGATTCCGAAAGGGCGCCTCCGGGAACCATTGATTAACCTTGCAAGAGCTGACCTGCTTGTACTCAGCAAGATTACCGGAAGTACAACAACTGCCGCGATTGCGAAGGATCTTGAACAAACCGGCAAACCCCTCATCAAAGCCCGGACAGCGGCAGGTAATCTTGTTTGTCTGTCCGGTATGTTCAACACAGCAAAAGAGAACAGCTCTCCTTCCGGAATAAAAGCCCTTGCCTTTGCCGGTATCGGTTCACCACAAAGCTTTCTCGACACCCTTAGAGAGCAAGGCATTACCATTGTTGCACACCGCTTTTTCCGGGACCACGAATCCTATACCGAAAAAACAATCGCAGCACTGCAACTCGAAGCAGATAAGAAAGAGCTGACTCTTGTCACTACCGAAAAAGACTACTTTCGCCTGCTTGGTCAGCCCGAACTGAAGGAAATCCTGAAAACGCTCTCATGCTGCTATATGAAAATCCAGCCTGAATTCACTGAAGGAAAAGAACTGCTCAAAACCATGCTGAACGCCGTTATAAACCGATAACAAACCGGTTTTACTCCTTGACAATTTTCGAGATCGCCCTGAATTGCTCGCCTTCGGCAACACGCAGCAGTTCAAATATCGCCATTTCAGAACTTGTCGGGCTTGCCCCCGCTCTCTCAATACAGCGAATCCCTAACTGTCGGTTCTCATCGCTCCTCGACGAAACGGCGTCAGTTACCAGATGCACGGAATACCCGAAATCAAGCAGCTCTATTGAGGTCTGATAAACGCAAACATGCGTCTCCATACCGGTAACAAGAATGTCATTCCGCTTGAACGCCCGCAATTGCCTCATGAACGCTTCACTTCCGCAACAACTGAACGACAGTTTCTCAACCGGCTCCTGATCGGAAAGCAATCGCCGCAAAGGCTCAATTGTTAATCCAAGCCCTTTGGGATACTGCTCGGTATAAAGCACAGGCACATCAAGAATCCTGCAGGCACGAATCAATTTGTCAATATTTTTCTCAACAATTTCAGCATGATACACACTCGATGCAAGTTTTCCCTGAACATCGATAACAAGTAACAGGGTTTCCTGAGGACTGATCATAATAGTGAGATCGATGGAAAAGATTTAACTTCAAAAGGTGTTCCCTTGAGAACAGCCCTCCTTAAAACGAATAAACCACACTTCAGTAATTTTAAAAATAAGGATTTCAGATTTCAGTCATGAATAAAAAAAATCAGAGAAACAGCGAATTCCTGAAAGGAAAGCGGGGCGAATATCTTGTTATCATGCAGTTTCTGCTGCTCTTCATCTTCATTTTCCTGCCGGTTTACCCCTCTTTTGACGAAACCAGAACCTTTGCTGCGACCATTGGCTTCAGATGGATCGTGCTTGTTCTTTCATGGGCAACCGCACTGCTTCTCGGCGGGCTTGGTTCACGCCATATCAAAAAATATCTCACACCGCTACCCTATCCTGTTGACCATAATGAGCTTGTCACCACCGGAATATATGCGTTAATACGGCACCCCCTCTACAGCAGCCAGTTATTTGCCGCATTCGGCTGGACAATCTTCAGTATGAGTCTTTCACATCTCTTGCTGACCGTCGTCGCATTCTTCTTTTTCAGCTACAAGGCAGCAAAAGAAGAAAACTGGCTCACCGAACGTCACCCGGAGTATTCTGACTATGCCAGGCGCGTAAAAAAATTCATCCCCCGGGTTTACTGAGATCACATCTTCCGTTCCGATTGTTCCCTGCGCCACAATCGACACTGTGCACAAGCGCTCAGATCCCTCTCTGCGTTCGGGATGACAGCAGAGAGCGTTCGGGATTACTGCGGGGAGAAAATCAGAATGATAACAGAATGAATATCGGAATCAGAGCAATAAAACATTCAGACAACACCAGAAAAAATATCCGGGTGACACCAGAACAAATAACAGAACGACCGTATGGACTATGAATGTGCCGTCGGGGTAACCATGCGATAACGGACACGCCATCCCGTTTCCTGTCACCAGAATTTTTCATTTGTCATACAAAACACCGAACACTCTTCAGCAGCAGAAAACAAGAGAAGATGATGTTTCGAAGTTTTATCAATCTTTGATGCATCGTACCGATAATCCGAGGCTTTTATTAACACTCACTCGATGTATGGCATTACTGGCTCTGCCAAGTTCCCTGTTCCATGCCTCAAAATCACCTGACTGCGTTGAAGTCCAGAAAAAAGCCGCCATCTCCTTGCCAAAAAAACCGTCAAGACAGTTGCGACTTCCCGAAGGCAACGCGCTGAATCCGGTGCTGTAATCTGCATCGATACCGGACAATGCCCGGAAATTCAGGTTTTTGAGTTGTCCACCGGCATGCCCCTCGCCACCAAGAAAAACAGCAAGCCGTTTCCATTCATCATCTGAAGGGATGTGCCAACCTGCAGGTGCAAGCCCTCGTGGATCGCTGACAGCAAACCAGTTGTAAAGTTTCCCGTACACCCGTTCGTTTTCGGGCTCACCTTCATAGCGGCACCAGGCACCCTCCTCGTGTGCAGCGGCATCCTGCCACTCTGCAACAGTTTGCGCCTCCCGCACAGGATCGCCGTTACGATATCGATCAACATCAAGATTCCTGTTCATCCATACCTGGTCGCCTATGCTTATCGCTGTACCGATTTTCCTGTCGTCAGCACAACCAGATAAAACCATCAGAAATAACACAGCTGAAACAATATTCTTCCGGGCTTTTACCGTCAAAATCCGTGAACAAACCATAACATCTTTCCTGTTTTATCAAAGTCAGCGATGCTCAGCAGTGTAAAACCAATAAACCATTGGTTCCACTCTTTTTCAGGCATCAGCCTCCAGAGAAGAGAGATAACTTTTTATAGACTGGTGTTTCTGCAGAGCAAGCTTTTTATGGAGCCGGTAGCGGACACTTTCCACGCCGCGCGTTGACATACCCGTTAACCTGGCAATTTCGCTGTTACTATAGTTCGATTTGATACACAGGGTTATCTGGCGATCTCTCCGTGAAAGTGTCGGATGTTTTTGTTCAAGCAGCGAAAGAAAAATCTGTTCTGCCGCACTCTCCCCTGCCACGGGCTGTTTTTGGATCCGGTCAGTATGATCTGTCTCCTGAGAGGAGTTCAACAGCGGATCCCTGAGCGATTGCATAATCTCCGCTGAATCAATCATACTGTACAGTCCATCTATCGAAGACTTGTGTATTTCGCCAGCCAGAGCAATTTCAGCCTCTTTCGCTTTCAGGATGTCTTGCAGCAACGACCTCTCTTTTTCAAAAAGCATAACACTCTCTTTATGCTGATCAATCAGAGACTTCATCTGGATCATATCGTGTTGTTGCCTCAACCTGTAAGAATCCATCAATCTGTCAACTTTCTCCTGATGCTCCTGTTTTTTTGCCAGCATATCCTTGCGCATTTCTTCAAGTGCACTGAAAAAAAGACAGGCATCATCATCCGCAGGAGGCAGTAAAACAGGCTGGTCAAGCATATCAATCCAGAACAACTGCGCAAAAGCTGACAGAAACGCCTTTTTTGAAGCCATGTGCGCATCAACCGGAACCTGATCGGAACACTCGGCAGTTTCAGGATTCTCTTCGCTGACTGAAGCAAGCTCTATGGCCTCCCGATAATTCCCTACAATCACCGCAACAACATTTGCAGGACAGATAACAGTAAACCCCTCGATAATGAAAAGAATATCAGGATGAACATTATAAATGACAAGTCGGGTAAAAATCGGCCCCCAGTTATAGACAAGATTGGCAAAATCCTTTTTATAGGCGAGTGAAATACCCCGGATGTGGTTGAGATTGATAACAACAGATAACTTCTTTCCAGTCATGTTGAGTTCTTCACAGACAGACAGAAAAAGCTCATTATCCATATAATCGAGCAGAACATCATGATCTGTGACCGCCTGACCATGGAGAATATCATGTCCGATGGCCTCATACGTTATCGTATAATCTTCTTCTGGATGATAGATCCTCCAATGGGGACGTTCAATAATCGGAAGGGATGTGACTGGACATTTTTTTTGTTTCATCGGAAGCGGAAAATGACTCTCAAGTTATTGGAATCACCTCAGAAACTGGTTCACGATACACCTTATGGATCCGTCAACCACTTTAGCGGCTTTATTAACCTTGCCTGCCGTTACCCTGCAACATGGCTGAATATACGCTTTTCGCTTCATTCATGCACAAAGAGTGCCTTGATGTGTGAGCAACATGAAAAGAGCCCTTTCAAGTTCCCTGCTTCTCACAGCTCTCTGTCACGAACAAAGTAAGCGGTAGCCTCAATTGCCGGAGATCTGAAAAGTTGATAAAATCACCCGTACTCTCCATTTATTACTCTATAACAGTTACTTTTACAGAAGATGCCGGCAATAATCCACTCTATTCAACAGTATGACCATGAAAAAAACAGGAGTGCTTCTTTCAGGATGCGGCTTTCTTGACGGATCGGAGATCCAGGAAGCTGTTCTTACCCTTCTTGCTCTCGACAAAGCAGGCGTTGAAGCAGTTTGCCTCGCACCTGACATCCCGCAGCACCATGTCATCAACCACTGCAACGGCCAGGTGATGCCGGGAGAAAACCGCAATGTTCTTGTTGAGTCTGCTCGCATTGCACGAGGTTCAATCATAAACCTTGACTGTATCGAATCCCTTGATCTTGATGCACTTATCCTGCCAGGAGGCTATGGCGTTGCAAAAAATCTCAGCGACTATGCATTTAAAGGAACATCATGCGAAGTGCATGGCGGGGTACGAGCGGCTGTTCAATCCTTTTACCATGCAGGCAAACCGCTTGGATTTATCTGTATCGCTCCTGTTATCGCCGCAAGAGTTCTCGGGCACGAGTCTATCGAACTGACCATCGGAAGTGACGCAGAGAGTGCCGAACATATCGAATGCATGGGAGCAAAGCATGTTGAATGCCCGGTTTATAACATACACATCAGCAAACAAGGCAAGGTTGTCAGCACACCGGCCTATATGCTCGGGCCAACCATTGGAGAGGTTGCAGAAGGTATTGAAAAACTCGTCAATGCTGTTGCAGCACTACTTTGACCTGCGATTTTTCTCAAATGGCACACCAACCTGTCGAGGTGCAGCCGACTTGCCTGCAAACCCTGCAAGCACCAGAAGAGTGATGATATAGGGCAAAGACTGCACGAGCTGTGTCGGAAACCACCCTGTCTGCATCCAGAGTTCCAGCGCCTCTGCTGAAGCAAACAGAAGACTTGCAAGTGCCGCTCCGGCAGGAGACCACCTGCCGATAATCATCGCAGCAAGTGCGATATACCCCCTGCCGGCCGACATATTATCGGTGAACGTATGCTGCTGAAACACGAGAAACGCCCCGGCAATGGCTGCCAGAGCACCGGAAACCAGCACTCCCGAATAACGAATGAGCGTAACATTGATACCAAGAGAATCTGCGGTTTCAGCACTTTCTCCTGCAGCCCGCAATCGGAGACCGTATGGAGTTTTAAAAAGAATAAACTGCCCGGCAACCACCGAAACCAGAGCAGCCAGAAACAGGGGGTCGGTAAAAACCGTTGCCCCCGCCACCCCTGCAATCCTGCCGGAATTCATCGCACTGCCGAACAAGAGCATCAAACCGAAACGGGTTCCTCCCATCACCAGTATATTGATCGCTATTCCTGTAACGATCTGATCAGCTTTTAAGGTAACCGTCACAAAAGCATGAAGAGCGGCAATGAGCAAACCGCAACAAAGAGCGGCAACAATCCCCATAAAAACCGACCCTGTCAGATATTGTCCGATAGCCGCACCAAAAGCGCCCACAAGAATCATCCCTTCAAGCGCAAGATTGATAACCCCGCCGCGCTCCGAAAATGTTGCACCAACGGAGGTTAGTATATAAGGTACAGAAATGCGCAGCACCTGCAGCACAAATACGGTTGGATCTATTACCATAATCAGCGAAAATGAAAGAGGTAATTGTAGTTTAAACAAACTGTTTTTTTGTTAAATTAATCTGCGTTAATAATAGTTAATGCCGTCTGCTTTTTCACCATCTTCTCATGTTTTTATTTGCTCAAAGAAACAAAATCACTGCTGACAATCATGCCTACATCTGAACGTCCCAAAGAAAAGAGTGACAGCAAACAGTACCTTTACAGCTTTTCAGGTGGAATAGCTGAAGGTGATGCTTCCATGAAAAACCTGCTTGGCGGAAAAGGCGCCAATCTGGCAGAAATGGCCAATATCGGGCTCCCGGTACCTCCCGGATTCACTATTTCCACCGAAGTCTGCACTCACTACTATGATCACCAGAGAACCTATCCCGAAAATCTTTTCGAAAAAGGCATTCCGGAGGCACTGTGTAAAATAGAAGACGCTCTCGGCAAAAAGTTCGGTGACCCTGAAAACCCTCTTCTTGTA
>JAAXUM010000280.1 GCA_013336025.1 Chlorobiaceae bacterium | reverse complement strand
ACCGCCTGTGTCGCCAAGCGTGAAGGTGGGGTTTCCGGTTTTTTTGACATAGCTTGACAGCATCTCACAGGTTGATCCGCCGGCTATGCCGTGTACCAGTTCGCCGCTGTCGAAGCCGTAAGCCCGCAGGATGTGCTGCCCCTGATAGGGCTTGCAGACGATCAGCACCACATCGGGCCGAAGGGTATCGTTATTCATGGCAGAAAGAGGGCCTATGATCTGTGCTTCAAACTCTCCATCTTCGAACGGCATGGTTGATTCCATGGAGCAGCGAAGGGCTTCCATCGTTCCGAACAGTGTCCCGTCACCGATCATGAATTTCTCTGCAACTTCGAGCGGCAGAAGGCTCCCGAAGCCTGCCGCTATTGCTCCGCCGCCGCAGAGCTGGTGCTCTCTGGTTGTGTAGAATGGTCCTGCTCCCCTGAGACAGTCGCCCCACATGGCGCAGAGAAATGATTTTGGAGCGCGCTCATCTGAAGAGGCACCGAATTTTTTTACTCCTTCGGGCAGCTCACTGAGCGAAGTAATAAATTTGACCGCTATCGGATGGTAGACAAGTTTTTCGCTTTTTACCAGTGTTTGCGACAATTGTTCTGGAGTCATGGCTCAGCATTGAATCGTTACGGACGTGTTCGCCGGGCTTCCGGGATTTCATGCAGTATACAATAATTTGAACATCACTGAAAGAAGGGCAACGTAACCTCATGAAAGGGCGTGGAAATCAGCCGGCGCGTTGATAATTGCGATGGAGATTTGCTGTGTCTCTGATTAAATAAAGACTTTGCTTTTTCCGCAAGGGCACCTCTCTGTATTTTTTTCGACGCGCTATTGCTTGAGCGGAGCACTTTTTGTGGTTGAGCTGTTTTTTATCTCTGATCCGGAGTCGGAATTCGCATATTTTCCTGATTGTTTCTGTGAACCTATTTATTACAGCATGAAACGGGTAATCATCATTGGTGCGACGAGCGGCATAGGCAGAGCGCTTGCATCGCTTTACATCGCTGAAGGGTGGACGACCGGGCTTTGCGGCAGGCGAACGGCGTTTCTCGAAGATCTGCGATCTGATGCCGGCAAGCAAGTTCTGGTAAGAGCGATGGATGTTACTGATACCGTGGCGGCCCGCAAGGTGTTCGTGGAGCTTGTTCAGGTGATGGGCGGCGTTGATCTGGTTATTATTTCTGCTGGCACAGGCTATCTTGATCCGGCTTTTCCATGGGAAAAGGAGCTTGAAACGCTGATGACCAACGTTACCGGTTTTGCGGCAATTGCACATGCGGCTTTCGAGGTTTTCCGACATCAGGGTTTCGGGCATCTTGCGGGTATTTCATCCATTGCTGCGATCAGAGGGGGATCCGTTCCTGCCTATCATGCATCGAAAGCGTTTGTTTCGAATTATCTGCAGGGTGTCCGCTGTCTTGCTGCGGCAAGCGGTCTTCAGATCCATGTGACGGATATTCTTCCGGGCTTTGTGGATACGGCAATGGCAAAGGGTGATGGTCTGTTCTGGGTTGCTTCACCGGAAAAAGCGGCTCTCCAGATTTTCAGAGCGATCAGCAAAAAGAAATACCGGGTCTGTATAACGAAGCGTTGGCAGATCATCGCAATACTGTTACGGGTGATGCCCAGCGGAGTCTATAACGGCCTTCTATGCAGGAAAAAGGGGAAAGTTGACAGGGGGATGTGAACCGAAATAACGCTATCTCACGCTGTAGAAATGAGATGGAATTGTTTATCAGGTATTTTTTTTGCTTAAAGATTGTTACATTTAACGGTGTCGTGATGTTGTTGTTCCTTCTTTTTCGCAGTTTCCCTGTTTTTCGGCTTGCCCTCATCAATCGTATGCTGATGTGACAGGTTTATATTGACCAGTGAATGCTTTATCGCCAACAATTTTCTGTCATGAAAATGGAATGTTCGGTGAGTGAAGTACACTCATCTTTGCTGACCGGTGAATAACCTGAAACAAGACACAGGTTAACCATCCGGGATCTAACATGTCGTAACGTAGTGAAAGCAATGAACCTTAACTTCAGTCCTTCTTTTCTTCTGAATTCAATCGACGCATGGGAGGAGGACCGCAAGGAGCGGTTTAACCTTGACGTCCTGACGCAATCCTTTCACGAGTCGGTTCCCGCTCTTGGTTTTATTGACTGGAAAATTACGGTTGTCGAACGTGGTTATGCTGAAACCGTGCTTCCGCTGATTCCTAATTCATCCAATCAGTATATTGCGCATCAGGGGCCCCTGATGCTGCTTGCTGCAGAATATACCGGCGGTCTTGCCCTGACTACCCTTTTTCACCGCGTGCCGATTATTGGTTTCTGGCCATCGGTTGATGAAAACGCTGGCTATATGTGGGGCGCAAAGGCTTCGATCAAATGGCTCTCCCCCAGTTGTCATAATCTGACGTGCAAGGCCCGAATTGAAAAAGATCGATGGGAAGGACTTGCAAAACGTTTTGCCAACAGCAACAGGGTTGTGGTGACCATTCCTGTTATGATGTTCAATGGTGATAAACTTGTTGCCGTAGCGGATTTTACCTACTGGGCGCAGGATATCAACGGTTTGAAACGAAATGCCTATGATATTGAAAAGATCGATCTGCTTTACGAACACAAGACAAAAACAACTGCCAAGCTGATTGTGGGATTGCGTGCTTTGGAACAGGAAAAACCGTTTGAGCAGAGAAGGTTTGATGATCCTTACGCATTCATGCTGGCAGGAAAGCACGGCATTACCCTTGCAAGAAGGTTCAGTGTCGCTACTCCGCAACTGCAGAATATGATAGCGGCTCGAACACAGCATCTTGACGAGAGCGTCAGGAAGTTTTCTTCCGGAAAGGAAAAATTTAATGTGGTCAATATCGGGGCCGGTTATGACAGCCGTTTCTGGCGGTTGAACCTTTCCAATGCTGTGATATACGATCTCGATTTACCGGTTATGCTGCATGAACGGAAAAGGATTTTCGATTACAGTAAAAATAATTCGATCCATAATGTCGATATAGACCTCGAAATCCAGTCGATCGATCAGGTATTGCTGGAAAAGTCGGATTTTGATTCCGGATTACCGACCTTTTTTATCTGGGAGGGTGGTTCGATGTATTTTCTGGAGGAGAACATTGATGTTATACTCAGTTCGATCAGCCAGATACATGAATCCTGATTCACGATCTTTCTGATCGAAC
>JAAXUM010000279.1 GCA_013336025.1 Chlorobiaceae bacterium | reverse complement strand
CTCATCGAGTAGTTCCCGAAGGCCCGCGCATACACCGCGCCTTGCCGCGCGTGAGCGATCTTGATCGCCGAAGGCAGCGTGCTGGACGTCTTCAAGTCGATGATGCAGCTTTACAATAAACGGCAGGCGATCGATCTGATTACCGTGAGCGAGGAACTCCTTAAAATGAACGAGCTGGACAATATTGGCGGCAGACACTACCTTGCAGAACTATCCGGCAAAGTCATCAGCGCGGCAAATGTTGAATATTATGCCCGTCTTGCAAAGGAGAAATATCTCTACCGGCGCATGATTTCGATATCTGCAAAGGTATCGGGAGCAGCATACAGTTCGTCAATGGATATTTTTGATCTGGTGGAACACGCCTCACAGCAGTTTTTCAATATTTCACAGGCAGGCATCAAAAAGAAGGCATCTCCGATCAAGGATCTGGTAAAAAACGGTATCAGGATGCTTGAAACTCTCAGGGCATCACAGTCATCCATTACCGGTGTAGGATCCGGTTTTTCGGATCTTGATCAGTTTACCGCAGGCTTTCAGGCCTCTGACATGATTATCATTGCAGCAAGACCTTCCGCAGGTAAAACCGCATTTGCCCTTGCCCTTGCAAGAAACGCCGCTGTCGATTTCAATACCCCTGTTCTTTTTTTCAGTCTTGAAATGGCGGAAGTTCAGCTTGCCGTAAGGCTCATGTGTGCCGAGGCCTATGTTGAATCACAGCTTGTTCGAACTGGTCGAATTACGCCGGAAATGATGAGTAAAATCATCAACAGTATGGACAAACTCAATGAAGCAAAACTCTTCATTGACGATACCCCGGGTATTTCGATCATGGAGCTGACGGCTAAAACCCGCAGAATGAAGCAGGAGCACAACATCGGGATGGTTGTTGTTGATTATCTCCAGCTTGTCACGCCAGTCAAGGATGGAAAAACAAACCGGGAACAGGAGATCGCACAAATCTCCCGATCGCTGAAAGCCCTGGCAAAAGAGCTGAATATTCCGGTTATCGCTCTGGCACAGTTGAACAGATCAGTGGAACAGCGATCCGGTGACAGAAGACCTCAATTGAGCGATCTGAGAGAATCAGGTTCAATCGAACAGGACGCTGACGTTGTCATGTTCCTTTCAAGACCGGAAATGTATAATATCCAGACTTTTTCAGACGGTTCTTCAACGAAAAATATGGTAGAGGTGGTTATCGGCAAGCAGCGCAATGGTCCTATCGGTGATATTCGCATCCTCTTCCTTAAACAATACGGACGCTTCCAGTCGGCGGCGGCAAGCTATCTGAGCAACACCGATGAGCAGGAGGGGGGATCGACAAACGAACACTATCTGCCCCCTGAGGCACCTGCTCTTCAGAAAACCCAAATGGGAGCCAACACATACATCAACTCTGACGATGCACCTTTTTAAGCTTGCCATATATGCCTGAAAAGAAAAAAACACCACTGAAGGGAGTTCTTCCCTCAAAAAAACAGAGCCGGTCAAATCAAACCACTGGCGACCATGTAACGCTTCATGAGACAACGTTCAATGGAACAGGAACTTCACGGGGAATTGCCATCGGTGAATGTTATGCTTATGAGAAGGAGCAATATGAACATGAAATCACCTCTATCGACAACGATAACATTGAGGCGGAAATCTCACGCTTTATCGAAGCTGTCCATCGCTCAGAAAAGGAACTGAAAAAAATCGAACGGGTTACGACAAGAAAGCTTGGCAAGGGTTATGCAAACATCTTTCAGGCCCAGATCATGATGCTCCAGGACCCGGTGCTCATTGACACGATAAGCCTCCGTATCAGATCAGAAATGATACCTGCCCATCTTGTTATTGAAGAGGAGTTCGGAAACTATCATGAAAAATACAAAAGCTCTGATGATGTTGTGTTTCAGGAACGGGCTGATGATTTTTTTGATATAAAAAACCGCATCCTCAGAAATCTCCATGTCCGTAAAATGCTCTCGTGGATACCGGAAGGCACCATCGTGGTTTCCGATCACTTCTGTCCCGGAGATATAATTCTGCTCAGCAGAAGCAATGTAAAAGGGTTTCTCAGCGATTCAGGCGGAAAAACTTCTCATATCTCCCTGATCTGTAAGTCGCTGAACATCCCTATGGTGGCAGGGCTCGGGAATTTTTCACAGAACGCTGTTTCCGGCACAAAGATGATTATTGACGGCAGTTCCGGTACCGTTATCATCCATCCTGAAGAAAAAACCATTCATCTCTACCAGGAAAAACAGGAGGCGGAAAGACAGAGCAATGCCGATGCATCACGCACAGCAACGCTTCCTGCCTGTACAAAATGCGGCGTAAGAATAAACTTTTTTTCAAACATCGATTTCAAAGAAGAACTGCAGGGTCTCAATGAAACAGGGTCAGAAGGAGTAGGGCTTTTCAGGAGTGAAAATCTTTTTATTGACGGGACAAAGGTACCCGGAGAGTCGGAACAGTACCACTATTACAAGGAAATGTCGGAAACAGTTGCGCCGCAGCCTTTCGTTGTCAGACTGTTCGATATCGGCGGCGATAAACTGATTTATTCGCCAATCAGAGAGCCGAATCCTAATCTTGGATGGAGGGGAATAAGAATTCTCATTGATGTTCCTGAAATTCTCGAAAATCAGCTCAGGGCCGTTATCAGAGCAAACGCCCTCGGTAACATCCATATTCTCATACCGATGATCACCTCTCTCGACGAGATCCTGACCATTTGCTCCATTGTTGACCGTCTGCATGGCGAGATCATTGAGCAGACTGGCATCGCCGGTGAAAAGCCTGAAATCGGCGCGATGATCGAGGTGCCTGCAGCAGTTGAGATTATCGATGAGATTACAAAATGCGTTGATTTTATCAGTCTCGGCACCAATGATCTTACTCAGTATACACTTGCCGTTGACCGTAATAACGTTATTGTACAGGATCTGTTTGAAAAGTTCCACCCCGCCATTATCCGGCAGCTCCACAGAACGATTGCCACCGCCCAGAAAAATCACTGCCGTGTGGCACTGTGCGGCGACATGGGATCAGATCCTCTTGCCCTCCCCTTTCTGATAGGGTGTGGCCTGAGAAAGTTCAGTGTGGTAAGTGCTGACATTGCTAATCTTAAACGGTTCGTATCACGTTACAGCGTTGCCGAATCGAGCTTGATGCACTCGAGTGCAAGCGCTTCAGT
>JAAXUM010000056.1 GCA_013336025.1 Chlorobiaceae bacterium | reverse complement strand
ACGAACGACAGATAACCGCGCTCATCAACAAGCTCTATGAAGCTGCGCTTGAAGCAAAAGACTATGCTGCACAGGTGCTGCTGCACTGGTTCATTCAGGAACAGGTGGAAGAAGAGGCCTCGGCATCGGAAATTCTCGAAACTCTGAAAATGGCCGGCGAGAAAGGCCATGCTCTGATCATGATGGACAGACAGCTTGCCCGCAGAGGACAGGGCTGATACTCCTCCATAAAATGAGCGGCCGTCTTCGCACAAAGACGGCCGTTTTTTTACGCTTATGGCAAACTCAGAAATTCCTGTGAGAACGACCCGTCGCTCCTTACAATCAGTTCACTATAGCGTTCAGGGCTGTTTTTGAAACAGCCGCCATTAATAAAACTGATATTGTCAACGGTATAGGACTGAAACCGGTGAAAATGACCGTGCAATACGACGCCCGCTCCAAGAAGTTTCAATACCTCCAGATATTCTTTGCGATTGGTCAGTTCCATGGTCCAGTCAAACGCCTGATCAATTACCGAATCTGTACTGTATACCTTGTAGGCATGATGACACAGGCCTATGACAAACGACTCTCTGAGCGCGTCAACGACACTGTTGATGCTTAATACGCGCAATTCTGAAGGGCTGATACAACCTCGTGCACCGAGAGGATTTTCAGTCGGGTTCCAGGGCCAGACCGAGTTAACTGCAACAAAAGCAAGACTGAATCCGTCAATCTTCATAATCTTGACAAAAGGAAACCCTGCTGCGGACTCATCATCACTGGCAATCAGTTCGCTGAACATAGAACAAAAGCGCGACACCTTGCCTGAAAAAGAGCGTTTCTTTATGCCTGGCAAGGGGTTCAGCACATTATAAAAGCGCATCTCCTCTTCAAGATTGATCAGATCGTGATTACCGGCAATAACAGTGACTTTCTGCCAGTCATACAAATCATGTTCAATGAGCCTGTCCTTCAGAATCTGCCAGTCCTTTGGCTCGGCAGTATCCGTAAGATCACCGGAAATAACCAGATGATCAACTTTTGTTTTTTTTAAATGCTCAAGCATACCATCAAGGTGCTGAAGCAGGCGACGGTCATGTTTTCCCGCCACGTGCAGATCCGAGATATGCGCTATTTTTATCAAGCTTTCAATCAATCCTCAAGCATTTGCGGTTTTTATTTCTAAAACTGTAAATTAAGCCATATTTATGCAACAGGCATAACTGAAAATGATGTGTCGTCAAAATGAAAAAACAGCTTCCTGCAACTGCCGCTACAGCAAAGCAATAAACTAATATCGCAACCATTATGCGCAAACAAATAACCCCATGCAAAGAGCTAACCCGCAACCTCTGGTGGTCATGGGATACAGAAGCAAAAGAAGTGTTCAGGGATCTTTCTCCCATTATCTGGGAGAGGGTCAACCATAATCCGGTTGAACTGCTGCGACACATCTCCAATGACGAACTGCGGGCTCGCTGCATGTGTGATTTAGGAGAAAAAATCGAAAGCGTCAACAAACGCTTCGCCGATTACATTTCCGAAAAAAACACCTGGGCAGCAGAACATGCTCCTGAACTTGTAAAACAGCCGATCGCCTATTTCAGCGCTGAGTTCGGCATACACGAAAGCGTAAGAATTTACTCCGGTGGTCTCGGAGTACTCGCCGGCGACCACATCAAATCGGCAAGTGATCTCGGTCTTAATTTCATCGGTATAAGCCTTTTCTATAAAGAGGGATATTTCCGTCAGTACCTGAATCACGATGGCTGGCAGATGGAAGAGTACCCTCTGCAATACCCGGAAAGCCTGCCGATAGAAAAAGTCATCGGTCCGGATGGAAAAGACCTTATCATCTCCGTCAATATTGCACAGAGCGAGGTGTTTGCCCAGGCATGGGCTCTTAAAGTAGGACGCGCAACGCTCTATCTTCTCGATACCAATATTCCTAATAACGAATCGCACTATCGCGACATCTGCTGCAGAGTCTACGGCGGCGACCAGAACATGCGCATCAACCAGGAGATCCTGCTCGGAATCGGCGGTGTCAAACTTCTTGATGCACTCAACCTGAATCCTGCCGTATACCACATGAATGAAGGCCACTCCGCGTTTCTTACACTCGAACTGCTTTCAAAGGAAATTGCACAGGGATCATCACTTGAAGAGGCCAGGGAAAAAGTAAAAAAACGCTGCGTCTTTACAACGCACACGCCAGTACCAGCCGGTCACGACCGGTTTTCAAGGGATATGATGCATTACACTTTCGACAAATATCTCTCTCAGAACGGCATTGACTTTGAGGAGCTTATGTTGCTTGGCTCAGAAGACAGAAGCAATACCTTTGGTCTCTTTACCATGACCGTGCTTGCACTCAACCTCTCCCGTGCAGCAAACGGTGTTTCAAAGTTGCATGGAGAAGTTTCCCGCGCGATGTGGCAGAGCCTCTACTCCGATAAACAAGTCAGCGAGGTGCCTATAGGCCATATCACCAACGGCATTCACACGCAAAGCTGGGTATACGGTATTACTGACCGATTCTGGCGCAGGCATACTGATAACATTGACAACATGACAATCTCGCGTGAAGCCGCTGAAGCGGTGCTTGCCCAGGTCAGCGATGACGAACTCTGGTGCCTGCGATACCGCCTGAAACGTAACCTCATTGACTTTATTTCCCGTTATCTGACAAACCAGTTATTCCATCAGCATGCCTTCCCGGTTTTTTCCGAAAACGACCAGTCAAGAACGGAAAAACACACGCTCTCTCCGGATATTCTTACAATAGGTTTTGCCAGACGATTCGCAACATACAAACGGGCTCCGCTGATTTTCAGGGATCTTGATCGCCTGAACCGTATTATCAATCATCCGACTATGCCGGTTCAGATTGTCTTTGCCGGAAAAGCCCATCCGCATGACGACGCAGGAAAGGACTATATCCGTCAGATTATTCATCACTCCCGCAGACCGCAGTTTACCGGAAAGGTGATCTTTCTGGAAAACTATAATCTCGGCATCGCAAAACGCATGGTATCCGGTGTTGATATCTGGCTGAACAACCCTGTACGACCGATGGAGGCAAGCGGAACATCAGGAGAAAAAATCGTGATGAACGGAGGTCTGAACTTCAGTGTCCTTGACGGATGGTGGCCTGAAGCATACAATGGCGAAAACGGATGGTCGATAGGGAATGGTGAATCCTTTGAAAACCACGAAGAGCAGGACAGCTTTGACGCTGAAAAAATGTATACGACTCTGGAAAACCAGATCATCCCGACTTACTATGAACGCAACGAATTCAATATTCCTGTTCAATGGCTTAAAAAAATCCGTAATGCCATTGCAACCATAGCTCCGGTATACAATACCCATCGTATGGTCAAAGAGTATACGACACGGTACTATCTGAACCGATAGGCTATACACCAGGGAGGGAATATGCAGGGGGACTCGTAAGTCTCCCCTGCTCCCCCTTGAGAGCAGAAAAGAGAAAGAACAGATGAAACAAGCATGACAGACCACACTCCTGTACAGAAAAAAAACATAACCGGCGTTTCTCTTGGAAGAGGACTCGAGCTTCGATCACCGGTTCTTCTTGCTTCAGGAACCGTCTCCTATGGCGAAGAACTCAGTACCCTTTGCGATCTCGGTAAAATCGGAGGTCTTGTCACCAAGGCTATTTCACTGGAACCAAGAATCGGCAACCCGCCCCAGCGGATCGCTGAAACGCCCTCCGGCATGATCAACGCCATCGGGCTGGCCAATGTTGGTGTGAAAAGGTTCATCGCGGAAAAAGTCCCGTTTCTCCGGAAACTTGACACCGAAATTATCGTCAATATAGCCGGGCGATCCATTGACGAGTATGCTGAGGTTGTTACAAGACTCGACGACGTCGAAGGTATCGGCGGTTATGAGATAAACCTTTCCTGTCCGAACGTCAAAGGAGAGTGCATGATCATGGGGGTAAGCCTCGATGCCACCCATGAAATCGTCTCTGTGCTCCGCAAGACCACAAGCCGACACCTCATGATCAAACTCACTCCAAACGTCACGTCGATCAGCTCAATAGCACTGGCGGCAGAAGAGGCTGGTGCCGACTCGATATCACTGATCAACACACTTCTGGGAATGGCTGTAAACTATAAAACCCGGAAACCCCTCTTGAAAAATATTACCGGAGGACTTTCCGGTCCGGCGATCAAACCGGTAGCCCTGGCGAAAGTCTGGGAAGTGTTCAATGCTGTCAACATCCCTGTTGTCGGCATGGGCGGAATTGGAGGATTTGAAGATGCCATGGAGTTTCTGCTTGTCGGCGCAACGGCCATACAGATCGGCACCATGAATTTCGTTTACCCTGATATCGGTGAAAAAACAGCCGTTGCCATTGAAAAACATTTTTCCATGCCGGACGCACCAAACATCAAAGAGTATATCGGAAGCCTCATCACAGGTTGATTATTGCTTACCGGGAACTACCTTCCCCACCCCCGTTTGTTTGACAGATATTTTTTTGCTCTCCTGCCTCCGATTTTTGAACCCATAATCCGGTACTCACGGATAGTTCGGTTTCGAGAAAAGAACGCGGTATTGGTCAATTGAGCGATAATACGCTTTTCTGTCTCCTTTGTCTCCACATCTGAAGGCCCAAGGTCACTCAGCAGTTTAACGATAAGCGGAGCACATTCGAACACGATAAACAAAAGCGTAATGAATAAAATCGCATTTGCCGATGAACTGCTGACATCATCCGATGCATGGGCAAGTGCTCCCAGAGCCCAGTTCCTATCTGCAAATCCGGCAGTCGCTGCTTTTTTGTCAAGCAGTGCTTCGCTCAGCATCATCTGATTATTGATGCCCTCTGCCGTTTTCTGCCTGTTCATGGTCGCCTGCAAATCCGCAAGCTGTCCGGCAAGATATTCAAGCCTTGCCTGTTTGGCAACGACAACAAGTTCCTTGTTTTTAGCATAGGTGCCATATCCCGGAACACCAGAGGTCGTCGAAGTTCTTGAACCGAACACTTCCTCTTTCAACTCTTCGCGCAGCCGATTGGCATCGGCACTCAACTGATCATACTCATCCTGATACTTTTTTATCTGCGATAACTCGAGCGCATACTTTTCTTTAAAAGCACTCTGAACCTTTTTTATCTGCTCATTCTGATCATTCAGGTAACGCTGTTTAAGCCGTTCATGAATCTCCTTGTCGAATATTTTGAGCTCAAGAGGCCTGGCAATAACCAGGGCAATGAGAATTGCAAAAACAAGCCTTGGAGAGGCCTGATAAAACTGCTTCAGCCCTTTCGATGTTTTATTGATGCTTGAAACGATATATCGATCGAGATTGAATATGGCAAGACCCCACATTAATCCGAATAATAACCCCCAAAGTCCTGCAAAAGGATTCCCTGCAAAAACAAAATAAAGCGCATATCCTCCGGAGAGAGCCGCAAAAAGTGCCGTAAAAAAAATGGTCGCTCCGATACCGAGATACTTGCTGTGCTCGGTGGGATACTTTTCTATGAAATGCTCCGGAGTTCCGGAGCAGATCCAGAAAAAACGCTGGAGTTGAGAAAAAGTCATACGCAACTCTCCTTGCCATGCCGGCAATAACGTTCACAAGAAACACTCAGTAAACTCAGGCTCCTGCCTGAAAATCTTTTTGAACCCCTTCGTTATCATCGATATAAAACGGATAAAAAAAGATATACAAGAAGATGCCCTTCAATGTAAAACCTTATGAAGAAACTATCAATCAAATATCATCGAGCTGAAAAATTGAAAACCGGGTCATGCAAGCGTGTTCTGTTTTTTCCGGATTTATTCTATTTTAAAGCTCATTTCCATAAAACACTTTAACCATCAGAAACTACATGCGCACAGGTATCGGAATCGATGTCCATCCATTTGCAGAAGGGCGTAAACTTATTATTGGAGGGGTAGAAATACCATCAGCAAAAGGGCTCGAAGGCCACAGCGATGCGGATGTTCTTCTTCATGCCGTCAGTGACGCACTGCTTGGTGCCGCTGCACTTGGAGATATTGGTCTTCATTTTCCTAACACCAGCATGGAATTCAAAGATATCGACAGCATGATTCTTTTGAAGCATGTAAAAAAACTTCTTGACAAAGCGGGTTTCCTGATTGTCAATGTCGATGCCATGCTGCTTCTTGAAGCACCGAAAATCGCATCGTACATCAACGAGATGAGAAAGAATATTGCACGCTGTCTCGATCTTGAACTCAACGCCGTATCCGTGAAGGCAACAACAAATGAAAAACTCGGTTACATCGGCAGAGAGGAAGGCGCCGCAGCACATGCAGTCTGCCTCATTCAGGAAAAGCCCTAAGCGCCGACCTCGCCGCGCAGAATACTTACCGGAAGATAACTTGTAGCCTTTCTTGCCGGACTGAACGATGAAATAACTGCAATAAGAATACCAAACACAATGACAATAAGATGCGCATCCGGTGTTTCAACAAGATTGATCCGGTCGCTTTTCAGTACACCGGCAGTACTGGCCTCAAAACGGATCATTGAAACGAAATGACAGATGGCATGCCCTGCCGGACTACCTATCAACACTCCGAGAATACCAATAAAGAGGCCCTCAAACATGAATATTCGGGTAATGCTCTTGCGCTGCATACCCATTGAACGCAGAATAGCAATATCCTTGACCTTCTGCAGCACCACCGTGGTCATGACTGAAGAGACGCCGAGACCGGCAACAACAAAAACAAAACCTACAAGAACAAGGGTAATAACCGCATTGCGGTTATAGAAATCGATCACATTGCGATTTGTTTCATCCCAGCTTTCACTTTTGTATCCGGTTATTTCAGCAACCTGAGCCGCAACACCTGACGCACGATTGACATCAGAGGTTCTCAGACCGATACCACTCACGGAATTGGCCGCGATACCTTCCATTCTCTGGGCAAGAGCAAGATTGACATAAGCCTCACGTTCATCCTTGGCATTAAACCCGCTGCTGAAAGTCCCGACAATTGTCACCGGATATGATTCACTGTTCTTTGTTACCATCACAATCCGATCATGATAACCCGCATCAAGTTTTTTAGCCAGCAAATAGCCTACAAGAATACCGTTTGGTGTATAAGCCAATTCCTCAAGAGCATTTTTCTCAATGAGATTTTTTTTCAACCCGGCAATATCAGCCTCCAGGGAAGGAGAAACTCCCCGGGCAATACAGGAAGTGAAACGTGATTTGTTTCTGGCCAGAACCTTGCTGAGCACAAACGGGGAAATACTTTCCAGACCTTTGATTTTTCTGATATTTTCTACCACTTCAGTGTAATTCTTGATCACCTCCTTGTCATTGGAAGTAACATTCCTGGTCACCATTGCGACTCGTGAACGACTAACGCCTATGAGATTCTCTGGTACCAGAGGTTCTATTCTGTCGGCACTCACCAGAACATGAGGAGCTGTATCAATCACTTTGGTAATGACGTTTGAAGATGAGCCGCGTGCAACGGAAATGGTTGTCACAAGCATCGCCGAACCAACAGCAACTCCAAGAGCAGTAAGCATGGTCTGCCTTTTGCGCTCTTTGAGATGGACATAGGCAATTCTGAGATGATCAAAAAAAGTCATAAAACCAATGAACAAATAATTATCGATGAAGCAGGACATCAGCGGATTTTTCCCGCACTACGTTGAAAAATCTCACAAAAAATCTATCTTGAGTGCCAGAGAGGAAAACAGCTTTTCCTGAAAATTTAAATAAATTCGGCCGTAAAAAAACTAACCTTAGCAATCAAGGAGTGGAACATTGAAAAAAATCGGAATCCTGACCAGCGGCGGGGATTGCGGAGGACTCAATGCCGTGCTGAAAGGCGCAGCACTGATGGCGCAGTCTAAAAATCTTGAAATGTACATTATTCCAAACGGATATGCGGGATTGTACAACCTTATCGATCAGAACAAACTTGTCAGACTTGACAGTGAACGCCTTGACAGATTTGATGCAAGTTTTGCCGGTTCAGAAGCTGGCCACTCAAGAGTTAAAATCAAGGCAATCAGCAATCCGGAAAAATATGCCCGCATCAAGGCCGGCATGAAAAAATTCGAGCTTGACGCGCTCATCATCAGTGGTGGAGACGATTCCGGTAGTGTTATGATTGATCTCAACCATAACGGTATTCAGTGTATTCACGCACCCAAAACGATGGACCTTGACCTCCAGACCTATTCGGTAGGCGGCGATTCAACAATCAATCGTATTGCCCAGTTTGTTCATGATCTCAAAACCACAGGAAAAACCCACAACAGAGTACTGGTAACCGAAGTATTCGGACGATATGCCGGTCATACTGCATTCCGAAGCGGTATTGCCGCAGAAGCAGACTGTATTCTTATTCCCGAGATTCCTGTTGACTGGAATGCTGTTTACGAGCATCTTGCCGAACGATTTACCCGTCGCATCAGAGAAAGCGATGTTCATAGCGGAACCTACACGATAGTAGTAGCAGAAGGAATGAAAAATGCTGATGGCACCGATATTGTTGATGAATCCGCAGGTCTCGATGCATTCGGGCACAAAAAACTTGCCGGAGCCGGAAAATATACCTGTCAGCAAATTCAGAAAAAAATGAAGGCAGACCCTGCCATACCGATCTTCATGAAAGAGACCGGCATGTTTGTGGAAGGCATTTATGAAATACCTGAAGTTCGTGAAATCCATCCCGGACACCTTGT
>JAAXUM010000055.1 GCA_013336025.1 Chlorobiaceae bacterium | reverse complement strand
TCTGGGTGTTATGTTCAGTCTTTTTGTTATTGTGATCGCTGCTGCTGAAGCCGCCATAGCGCTTGCAATCATTATCAATATATTCAAGATATTCAAAAGTGTCGATGTGTCGAGTATCGATACCATGAAAGAGTAATAACCCCGATAACGGGTATCAGTTTTAATTTTTTCTTGTAAACCGAAAGAACATGCACAGTTTAATCCAGTTATCAATAGTCGTACTGCTGCTGCCATTACTCTCGTTTGTCATTCTCATTTTCTTCAACAGGCGTCTGCCGAGAAGAGGAGATTTCATCGGGGTGGGGATTCTTGGTACAGCCTTTGCCCTTTCTGCATATATCTTTTGGTCTGTTATAGTACAGGCGTATGATCCGCTTTTCAAAATAACATGGAGTTTTACCTGGATTGATCTGGGCATAGTTCCAGGAGTCGGTCCGCTGAAGATCAACATGGGCATTGTTATTGATAACCTTACGGCTATCATGCTCTCGATGGTGACGCTTATCAGTTTGCTGGTTCATATCTATTCGACGGGTTATATGGCAGGCGACAAGCACTACGGCCGCTATTTTGCCTATCTTGGTATTTTCACTTTTTCGATGCTCGGTATTGTTCTCTCTGACAATCTGTTTTCTATCTATATATTCTGGGAGCTGGTCGGTCTTTCTTCCTACCTCCTGATCGGCTTCTTCTTTGAAAAGGACAGTGCTGCCGATGCTCAGAAAAAAGCTTTTCTTGCAAACCGTGTTGGCGATATCGGGATGTGGCTCGGTATTCTTATTCTCTATTCCCAGTTCCACACATTCAATTATGATGAGATCTTTGGTGCTCTTGCAGCCGGAAAATTTACTCTTTCCCATGCATGGCTGACTGCAGCAGGCATTCTTCTCTTTATGGGGTGTGTCGGTAAATCTGCGCAGTTTCCTCTTCATGTCTGGCTTCCTGATGCAATGGAGGGCCCTACTCCGGTATCGGCACTGATTCATGCTGCGACCATGGTTGCTGCCGGTGTTTATTTTGTCGCTCGTATTTTTGTGCTTTTGACGCCTGAAGCTCTGCATGTCATTTCGTTTATTGGAGCGTTTACGGCATTCATGGCGGCAACGATCGCCATTACCCAGAACGATATTAAAAGAGTGCTGGCCTACTCAACGGTTTCCCAGCTCGGCTATATGGTTTTAGGTCTTGGCGTTGGAGCATACTCCGCAGCTTTGTTCCATCTTGTTACGCATGCTTTTTTCAAAGCCTGTCTTTTTCTTGGATCAGGTGCCATCATTCACGCGATGCATCATGAGCAGGATATGCGCTGGATGGGCGGTCTTCGCAAACCCATGCCATGGACATTTGTCACCTTCACGATTGCAACCCTTGCTCTTGCGGGTCTTCCGCTGACAAGCGGTTTTATGAGCAAGGATGCCATTCTTGCCGGTGCTATAGGTTTTGCTCAGGCTGAGGGAGGCGGGATCTACTATCTTATTCCGGTTCTCGGCTTTTTTTCAGCCATGCTGACGGCTTTTTATATGGGACGACAGATCTGGCTGGTCTTTTTTGGAGACAGCCGTACCCATCTTAAACCTGCCGAACATCATGCGCACGGTCATGATGCTCATCATGGTCACGACGATCATCATGGCGAGGAGCATGGGGTTCATGAAGTATCCTGGAATATGAGGGCGCCTCTTGTTGTTCTTGCCACGCTTTCAGTTTTTGCTGTTTATTCGCCAGATCCACTCGATGGAGCCAAGGGGTGGTTCATGAGCATGGTGCAGACTCCGGAGACCGTCGTTGGCCAGAAACCACTGGTTGAGCATACCGTTTTGACTGAGGCTAATGGAGGGAATCTGCTGCTTGCCGAATCTGTTGTTCATACAGAGCAGCAGCATGGTACCGATGCTTCTCCTGTACCAGCAGCTCACGGTGGTGCAGAAGCCGGACATCACAGCAGTGGCCATACGTTCTCCGATCCAAGACAGGCAGCTATTGCGCATGGTGCTCATGAAGCACACAATCCGGCTATCATCATATCAAGTATTATGGTTGTGCTTGGAATCAGCATGGCCGGTATTGTCTATGTTTTCAGGGTTATCGATCCGGACAGAACAGCGCAGGCTATTCGCCCGCTTTACCTGTTTTCACTGAACAAGTGGTACTGGGACGAAATATATGATGCTACCATCATCAAAGGTTCAATTCTGATCTCTAAAATATTTGCATGGTTTGACAGCAACATTATTGATGGTATTGTTAACGGCATCGCTGTGACCGTAAGAAAATTTGCATTCGCAAATGGCAGTTTTGACAAATATGTTGTTGACGGACTCGTTAACTTCACAGCTTTTTTTGTCAACACCAGCGGTGCACTGCTCAGAAAATTTCAGACCGGCAAAGTGCAGACCTATATTGTACTTCTGATGATTGCGGTTTGCGGATATTTTGTCTATTACTTTACACAACTGGTCTATTAAGAGATTTACTTTTAATCTGAAAACCTACAGATACGGAACATGCTGAGTTTAATCGTCTTTTTGCCTATTCTTGCCGGTCTTGTGATTCTTGCCGTGCCTTCATCGCAAAAGCAGATCATCAGAATAGTATCGTTGCTTGCGGCAATTGTCCAGATGGTGCTGGCAGTTCTGATTTGGCGAGGGTACGATCCATCGCTGCCAGGCATTACCGCAACAGCGGCTGGAATTCCTCAGGGATCATTCCAGTTTATTGAGCGTCTCCCATGGATCACGCTTGATCTCGGCGGGTTCGGCCCCCTCAATATCGAGTATTTTCTCGGTGTCGATGGTATTTCAATTACCATGGTTATTCTTACAGCGCTGATTTCGGCTATCGGCGTTCTGTCAAGCTGGACAATCCAGAAGCAGGTAAAAGGCTATTTTATACTTTATAACCTGCTTGCAACAGCAATGATGGGCTGTTTTGTTGCGCTTGATTTCTTCCTTTTTTATGTTTTCTGGGAGCTCATGCTTCTGCCGATGTACTTTCTTATCGGTATATGGGGTGGTCCGAATCGCGAATATGCCGCAATCAAGTTTTTCCTCTACACCCTGTTCGGATCTGTCTTCATGCTGCTTGTCATGATCGGTCTCTATTTCAGTGTACTTGATCCGGTTACGCATAACCACACGTTCAGTCTTGTTGCCATGGCAAGCCAGTCGAACTATATCAAGGATGCCATTCTTGGTCCTGATAACGTTATGTGGCGCTATATTGCCTTTATCGTTCTGTTTATCGGTTTTGCCATCAAGGTTCCGATGTTCCCTTTTCACACATGGCTCCCGGATGCTCACGTCGAGGCGCCGACGCCTATTTCGGTTATTCTTGCAGGTGTGCTTCTTAAACTTGGTACCTATGGTATGATGCGGATCAACTTCCCGCTTTTTCCGGAAGTTTTCCAGGCCTCCATGTATGTCATAGGTGTTTTTGGCGCTATCAATATCATATATGGTGCTTTCTGTGCCCTTGCACAGCAGGATCTTAAAAAGATGGTTGCCTATTCGTCAATCAGCCATATGGGCTATGTTCTCCTTGGACTTGCCGCAGCAAACAGCGAGGGTATGGTCGGGGCTCTTTACCAGATGTTCAATCATGGCACCATTACCGCCATGCTGTTCCTTCTTGTTGGTGTGATCTACGACAGGGCGCATACCCGACAGATCGACAAATTCGGTGGCCTTGCTTCCTATATGCCGGTTTACGCCGCGCTTGTTACCGTTGCATGGTTTGCCTCTCTCGGTCTTCCCGGCCTGAGCGGGTTTATTTCCGAAGCACTTGTGTTTGTCGGTGCATTCAGCTCCGTTACAACACGACCTATTGCGATCGTCTCTGTGCTTGGAATCGTTTTTGGTGCAGCTTATCTCCTCTGGTCGTTACAGAGAATGTTTCTTGGCAAGAGAAAGCCTGATGCGGCCTATGAACTTGAGGCTGGCACGGATGGTCATGAACACATTCACTTCCATGACTGGAAAGGAAAACTTGATCTTGACGCGCGCGAACTTACCATGCTTGTGCCGTTAACCGTGATTATCATTTTCCTCGGCATTTATCCGATGCCTGTGCTTGGCATGCTCACGACAAGTATTAACAAACTGGTTGAAGTGTTGTCTCCTGTAGTGATGACGGCCCTGAATTAACCTGACAAAAAGAGCTAAAAGAATAAACGAAGATAATTATGTTCGAGCTGCCATCGGGTGCTGAGATCCAGAGTGTCATTGCAGGTATAAAAGCAAGCGTCGGTTATTTTATTCCTGAAATATATCTCTCTGTGCTTTTTATGGTTCTGATCGTTGTCGATCTGATCGTAAAGGGTCGAAAAAACACCTTGTTACCAGTCATTACGATGATTGGTCTTGCCGGAAGTGTCTTCTTTATCTATCAGCAGCATGCCATGACTGCAGGGGAGATGTTTTTCGGTATGTATGTACTTGATGAATTTGCCCTGTTTTTCAAGTACTTTTTTGTGCTTTCCGGTATTCTTGCTGCTTTGATCTCTATGGATGACGAGTATCTCAACAGAGAGAGTGCCGGTATGGGAGAGTATTACTCTCTTGTCGTTGCAATGGTTATCGGTATGATCATGATGGCTTCAGCAACGGACCTGCTCATGATTTTTCTCTCAATGGAACTTGTCGGTTTAACCGCGTATGTGCTGACCGGGTATCTGAAACGTGACCCCCGATCTTCTGAAGCCGCACTTAAATATCTGATTTACGGTGCTGTCTCGACGGGTTTGATGATCTACGGGTTTTCACTGATTTATGGTATAACAGGTGAAACAAATATTTTCAGAATAAGCGAGGAACTGAAGCTTCACAGCAGCGATGCTCTGGTGATGATGATCGCAACCCTTTTCATTCTTGCGGGATTCGGCTACAAGATAGGAGCGGTACCTTTTCATTTCTGGAGTCCTGACGTGTATGAAGGTGCGCCTACTCCTATCACAGCGTATCTCTCTGTAGCTTCAAAAGCAGCCGGGTTTGCCGTGCTCATGAGATTTTTCCTGACAGCTCTTCCGCACGGTGGGCCTGAATACGATAATATCATCAGTAACAACTGGGTGCTTCTTTTGATCATCCTCTCGATTGCTTCAATGATATATGGTAATGTTGTGGATCTCTGGCAGCAAAATGTTAAAAGGATGCTTGCTTACTCCTCTATTGCGCATGCCGGTTATCTTCTGCTTGGTATCATCATGATGGATGAACTTGGTACCCAGGCAACGCTGTTTTACCTGCTTGGCTATCTCTTGATGAATATTGGGGCTTTTTATGTCGTGATACTTATTTCCAACAAAACCGGCAGCGAGAATCTCGATGATTATCGCGGTCTTGGAAAAAAAATGCCGCTTGCCGGAGCAGCACTGACCGTTTTTCTGATCTCCCTTGTTGGCTTGCCTCCAACAGTCGGCTTTATCGGAAAACTTATGATTTTCACCGCTATGCTTGCCAAAGGATCAATCTATATATGGCTTGCTCTTATCGGTGTGCTTACCAGTGTTATTTCGCTCTACTACTATATGCTCATTCCTCTTAACATGTATCTCAGAGAGTCTCAGGAGCAACCGAAAAAGAGTCTTGATATCGGACTTCTTTCTCAGATAATCATGGCCATATTCATGATTCTTACTCTTTATTTCGGACTCTTTTTCACACCGCTCTCAGATTTTGCGAAATATTCATCGGCATTGTTCGGCAACAGCGTTTATTGAAAACATTCGATCGCTGAATGTGGTGAATATTGTCGCCACTTCTGTTACATTCAAACACAGCGCATGCGTTCAACATGTCCCGATTTATCGGGACATGCGTGTTTCTGAATCAGCACTCCTCCCGCTATTCCCGCAGATAAAAACCTGAAAATTAAAGACTTTGATATATAGAGCATGCCTTATTTATTTAGGATGATCAGCCGATAAATGCTCTGCAAGCTTATTTGTTTAGTTTTTTTTGTGAATAAAATTAATAATTGTTAAAATTCAGAAAATGTTCCTGTAGAGCTGATATGGAAATATCCTGTTTTTTCATTTCTTCTTGCCCTTGTTCTGTTGACAATTCCTGATTAACTGATCTATTCTTTACGGAGGCAGTAATGCAAAAAAACCAGTCTTTTGCCGAGATTTTCAGGGCCAGTGGTGTCAGCCGCAGAGATTTTCTGAAGTTCTGCTCACTGACATCGGTTTATCTTGGTCTTTCACCTTCGATGGTACCGAGTATTGTCCATGCAATGGAGGCAAAACCAAGAACCCCGGTCATCTGGCTGCATGGTCTTGAATGTACCTGCTGTTCCGAATCGTTTATCCGCTCATCCCATCCCACTATTGAAGACATTATCTTCAACATGATTTCGCTTGATTACGATGACGTTCTCAGCGCAGCGGCCGGTCATCAGCTTGAGGATGTCCGAAAGAAAATCATGACTGATTATAAAGGGAAATATATTCTCGCTGTTGAGGGGAATGTCTCTACGAAAGACGATGGCGTATACTGCATGGTTGGAGGTAACTCGTTTCTCAATACACTGAAAGAGACTGCTGCTGATGCAGCCGCAATTATTGCATGGGGTGCATGCGCTTCGTTCGGTTGTGTGCAGAATGCTGATCCAAACCCTTCAGGAGCTGCGCCGATTTCAGAGATCATAAAAGATAAACCTATCGTCAATGTCCCGGGCTGCCCTCCGATAGCCGAGGTTATGACAGGAGTTATTACGCATTTTCACACCTTTGGCAAGCTGCCCGACCTTGACCGTTTCAACCGGCCAAAAGCTTTTTACAAAACAAGGATTCATGATAAATGCTATCGCCGAGCATTTTTTGATGCCGGTATGTTTGTCAGAAGTTTCGATGATGAATCAACAAGGAAGGGGTGGTGTCTCTATAAGATGGGTTGCAAGGGACCGACCACCTATAACTCCTGCTCGACGATACAGTGGAACGATGGTACAAGTTTTCCGATCGGATCGGGACATCCCTGTATCGGTTGTTCAGAACCGCATTTCTGGGACAATGGGCCATTCTACAAGAGGCTTGCTGATGTATCGTTCCTCGGCTCTGACAGTAATGCGGACAGAATCGGTGCTGTAGCGCTCGGAGCTGCTGCCGCTGGAGCTGCTGCGCATGCGACTATTACGGCAATTAAGAAGGGAAAATCAGGTAAAGGTAATGACAAAGCTTAAAGAAGGAGTGATTCGTTATGTCAAGAAAAATTGTTGTTGATCCTATTCCCCGCATAGAGGGACACCTGAGAATTGAGGCCAGGCTGAATGACAGCAACCAGATTGAGGATGCGTTCAGCAGCGGCACCATGTGGCGTGGTATAGAAGTTATTCTTAAAGGTCGTGATCCTCGCGATGCATGGGCTTTTGCCGAGCGTATCTGCGGTGTCTGCACAAGTGTTCATGCGCTTGCTTCTGTACGCTGTGTTGAGGATGCTCTGGGCATTGATGTACCGCTTAATGCCCGCATTATCAGAAACCTGATGAATGCCACCCAGCAGACTCAGGATCATCTGGTGCACTTTTATCATCTCCATGCACTTGACTGGGTGGATGTTGTCAGTGCACTGAAGGCTGATCCTAAAATGACATCTGATATCGCCCAGAGTATCTCTCCCTGGCCGAAATCATCAGTAGGGTATTTCAAGGATCTTCAGCAGCGTCTGATTGGTTTTGTCGAGAGCGGTCAGCTCGGTATATTTTCAAATGGCTACTGGGGTCACCCGGCATACAAGCTTCCTCCGGAAGTGAACCTTATAGCAGTTGCACATTACCTTGAAGCCCTTGATTTTCAGAAAGAGATCATCAAGATCCACACGATTTTCGGTGGCAAGAATCCGCATCCCAACTATCTGGTTGGAGGTATGGCGTGTGCTATCGATCCAAATAGTGATACGGCCATCAATATCGAGCGTTTTGCGTTGATCAAGAAGATCATTGACGATACCAATACCTTTATTGATCAGGTCTATATTCCCGACCTTATCGCTATTGCGGGATATTACAAGGAATGGCTCTACGGAGGCGGCCTGGGTAACTATCTCAGTTATGGCGATTTCCCTGAAAATTCGCTTGATGACTACAAGACACTTCTGTGGCCGAGAGGGGCTATTCTTAACAAGGATCTTTCGAACGTTATCGATGTTGATCCACGGGATGCTGCCCAGGTTACCGAAGAGGTGAGCCATAGCTGGTATACCTATTCAAAAGGAGACAGTAAAGGCCTTCATCCTTGGGAAGGGGAGACAAAACCGGCTTACACCGGTCCGAAACCTCCGTTTGAATTTCTCGATACCGACAAGAAGTACAGCTGGCTGAAAACTCCGCGCTGGAAAAACCATGCAATGGAGGTCGGGCCTCTTGCCCGTGTTCTTGTGGCATATGCTAAAGGGGATCCAATGATCAAGGATACCGTCGGTATGGTTCTCGGCAAGCTTCAGGTTGGTCCGGAAGCACTCTTTTCGACTCTTGGCAGAACAGCTGCGCGAGGTATCGAGTGCAAGCAGACCGCTGGATTCATGCGGCATTTTTATGATCAGCTTGTTGATAATGTCAAGAAAGGGGATTACAGGACGTTCAACAGCGATAAATGGGACCCTTCGTCATGGCCTGCTGAATCGATAGTGTTTGGTTATACTGAAGCGCCTCGAGGTTCGCTTGGTCACTGGATACATATCAAAGACCAGAAGATCAAGGAGTACCAGATTGTTGTGC
>JAAXUM010000054.1 GCA_013336025.1 Chlorobiaceae bacterium | reverse complement strand
TTTCTTCTTATTGTGATGCCGTGGTACACGCTTGAGTACCTCGATCAGGGCATGGCCTTTATTCAGGGCTTTTTTTTCAAGCATAACATCAACCGTTTCAACTCCTCGCTCGAAGGACATTCCGGATCCCTCTTCTACTATTTTCCGGTCATTCTTCTGGGACTCATGCCCTTCACCGGCCTCCTGTTCACCACGCTCTTCAACCTGAAAAAGCTGCTTGCAGAACCGCTCAACATTTTTCTTGCAATCTGGTTCGGCTTTGTATTCATCTTTTTTTCGCTCTCCGGCACCAAACTGCCACACTACATGATCTACGGATACACACCTCTTTTTCTCCTGATGGCAAGGGTATTCGATTCCGGCAAACACCCGAAACTGCTGGTGGTATGGCCTCTGCTCTTTATCATCCTCCTGGGGGCCCTGCCCTCTGCTCTTCCCGTGGCAATGGAACGGATTGATGATGCCTATATCTCCGCAATCCTGCATGATGCCCGTATCATGCTCGATAGTACATATCTCATGGTCATCGGGATGACCGCGCTGCTCCTTGTTGCCACGATAACGATTCCTGCGCTGAACCTTTCATGGAGACTGATCGCGCAGGGTGTTGTTCTCACGCTGCTGGTGAATCTCTTCCTGATGCCCGTTGCAGCCGAACTCCTGCAGATACCGGTCAGGGAAGCGGCAAATCTTGCCAGAAAGGAGGGGTATAAAGTTGTGATGTGGAAAGTCTATTACCCCTCTTTTTTCGTATATTCCGGAACTTTTGCAGAGAGACGAGCTCCCGAAAAGGGCGATATCGTGCTTACAACCGTCAAATACCTTCCAGGGCTTGACAATCCTGATGTACTCTACCAGAAGCACGGCATTGTACTGGTAAACAATAAATAAACGATTCCGTGACCATCAAACTTTCGGTTGTCATTCCGGTCATGAACGAGGAAAAAAACATCAAACCTCTGTTTGATGCCCTTTCGGCTGCACTCGGTTCAATTGATCACGAGATCATTCTTGTCGATGACGGTTCAACGGACGGTACCGTGGCCGAAATAGAGGCCTTTGCTCCGCTGAATGCACGACTGGTTGTCCTGAACAAAAACTACGGCCAGACAACCGCCATGGCGGCAGGTATCGACAGTGCTCACGGTGAACTGATTGCCACTCTTGACGGCGACCTGCAGAACGACCCGGGAGATATTCCCATGATGATGCGCTACCTTTATGACCATGATCTCGATGTGGTTGCAGGAAGAAGAGCGAACAGAAAGGACGGCATGGTGTTGAGAAAAGTTCCAAGCGCCATTGCCAACGCGATCATCCGGAACATCACCGGTGTGCATATCCATGATTACGGATGTACGCTGAAGATCTTTAAAAAAGATGTCGCAAAAAATCTCGGTCTTTACGGCGAACTGCACCGGTTTATTCCCGTTCTTGTTCAGCTTTACGGAGCAAAAATGGAAGAGGTTGACGTTCGCCACCACCCGAGGCAGTTCGGAGAATCGAAATATGGTATAGGAAGAACCTTCAAGGTGCTGAGTGATCTGTTATTCATGGTTTTTTTTCAGAAATACAGCCAAAAACCCATGCACCTGTTTGGCTCCCTTGGTTTTTCAACCCTGTTTTTAGGTCTTGCCATAAACATTTACCTGGTCACCCTGAAAATTCTCGGCCATGAGATCGGCGGCAGACCCCTTTTGACCCTTGGCGTGATTCTTACCTTTATCGGAATTCAGTTGATTACCACCGGATTTATTGCCGAATTCATCATGCGCACCTACTACGAATCACAGAACAAGAAACCCTATATCATTAAAAAGATCGTTGGCAAAGATTAACTCCCGTACGATAAAGCTGCTCAAGACAGTGTTTCAGCTTCTTGTCACCTGTCTGGCACTTTTCCTTGTCCTGACGAAAACTGATATTGCACAACTTGCCGGTATTATCCGCAAGGCCGATCCATGGTATCTTCTCCTGGCGCTTCTGTTTTTCAACATCTCCAAAATCCTCAATGCCCTTCGACTCAACCGTTTTTTCAAAGTCATCGGCATCAGGCTTTCATCGAGCTACAACCTGAAGCTCTACTACCTTGGTATGTTCTACAATCTCTTTCTGCCTGGCGGCATCGGAGGAGACGGTTATAAAATCTACGTCCTGAAAAAAAATCACGGTTTAAAAACAATCAATGTTTTCCATGCTGTTCTCTGGGACCGTATCTGCGGCATTGTTGCTCTTATCGTTCTCTCCCTTATCCTGCTCCTGCAAAGCTCGTTTGCGGCAAAACTTCCCGCCCTTGCACCCTATGCATGGGGGTTGCTTGTTCTGATCTACCCTTTTACGCTTCTGCTCAACAAACTGTTCTACCGTCAGTTCATACCGGTTTTTGCGGTCACTGCACTTGAGTCACTTCTGATTCAGTCAACGCAGGTTATTTCCGCACTCTTTATTCTGAAAGCGATCTCCTCCACCACTCACGTGGTTGACTATCTTTCAATTTTTCTGATGTCAACCGTTGCGACAATACTGCCAATCACCATTGGCGGTGCCGGCGCCAGGGAGATTACCTTTTACTATCTTCTTGATTATATTCATCTTGAAACCAGCACAGGAGTGGCCTTATCGCTGATTTTCTTCGGAATCTCAGCCATTTCATCACTTGCAGGCATTCTCGGCAGAACAAGACACGAAAAAAGTGTTCCCTCTGAAGAAGAGTCTACTCCAGCCAGGGCTGATCCTGAGTGATCGAGAGGTCTCTAAGTCTGATCTGCCAGTGTTCGCGGTTATTCCAGCTTCTTTTTTCAAGTGAGTAGACCATGGCAACAACAGGATTGCTCGAAGCTGCAAGATCTTCATAGATATCGCGACGATCAAATCCTATGACATCAAAAACCCTGTCATGTTTATCCCTGACTGAAAACTTGACATGTCGATCCTTGAGCAAACGGGGTCGGCCCTGCAGGAGAAGCTGATCCGAAACAAACAGAGGCTCCCGGTTTCCATACCCGTATGGAGCAAACTCTTCAAGCAGTTTCATGAATTTTTCGGTAACATCTTCAAGAGCAAGTGGAGAATCGATCAGAAGCTCTTTCTGACGCAGTTCCGCTGGCTGAAGATCCCGGCAGATCTCATCAAATCTTTTACGAAACCCGGCAAGGTTTTCCGGTTTGAGCGTAATACCTGCCGCCTGGTTATGTCCTCCAAACTGCTCAAGATACTCACTGCACTCCTGAAGCACTTCATAGATATTAAGCCCGTCAACGCTTCTTACCGAGCCTTTGACAAGTCCATTCATATTGCCCATGATCACGGTGGGCAGATAATATTTTTCAAGCATTTTCGAGGCGACAATACCAAGAACACCGAGATGCCACTCCTCATCATAGAGAACAATCGAAGAACAATAGGATGCAAAATGACCGGCAATCATTTTTTCTGCCTGATTGAAAATCTCGGCATCGATTTTCCTGCGCAGGGCATTCAACTGCTCGAGTTCTCCTGCATGATACTGTGAATCCTCAGCCGAATCGGAAAGAAGCCATTGAACGGCAAGCGTTGCTGACTCCATTCGCCCGGCGGCATTAATTCTTGGTGCTATTCCGAACGCTATGGTAAACATGGACATCATGCCGGCATCAACATTCATGATACCGAGCATCTGGGCAAGACTGCTCCTTGGACCGGTTCTTATTCGCTTCAGCCCTTCACGGACAAACGTTCTGTTCTCCTTTTCAAGAACAACCATATCAGCCGCTGTTGCTATGGCGACAAGATCAAAATATTTCTGCCAGCTCTCCAAACCCGTATCAAGCTCCTCAGCTATTGCCTGAATAAACCTGAATGCTACACCGCAACCGCAAAGCTCTCTGAAAGGATAGGTACAATCATAACGCTTTGGATTGAGAATAGCATATGCCGGCGGAAGTTCATGAGGTTCATGATGGTCACAGATAATAACATCAATGCCATAATCATTGCACAACCTGATCTGCTCCTCAGCACGGATTCCGCAATCCACGGTAATAATCAGACCTGTTTTTCTGGTAACCGCAGTCTCAATACCTTCCCGGGATAAACCATATCCTTCGGTAAACCGATCGTTGATATAATATGAAACGTCCGCTCCCCTCTCCTGTAAAAACAGATACAAAAGAGCTGTACCTGTTGTTCCGTCAACATCATAATCACCATAGAGCATTATGTTCTCACGCTTTTCCAAAGCAGTTGCAACACGTTCAACAGCTCGCCGCATATCTTTGAAAAGAAAGGGTGATGGCAACTGCTGAATCGAGGGACGAAAAAAATCTTTCGCATCATCATAGGTAGCGATACCGCGATTGCATAACGCCCTGGAAAGAGGGGTACTCACATTGATTACTCCGGAAAGATGGCTTACCATCTGCTCTTCCGGCATCAACAGCTTCCAGCGGTAACGTTTCATCAGTGCAGGGGATTGAAATACGAAGAGTAATGCAGGTGAATATACAATACTTGAACAGCTCTGAGCAAAAAACTCTTGACTATCAGATTGCAGCTGTCGAACATTTGAAATATCAGTCGAATACTCTACATTTAAAAGCAGTGTTACCACTGATTAATCCTGTACTCTGCCGTTTTTCAACCATACCGGAACCCACGAACGATGAATCTTATCACCATTGAGCGACACATTCTGGAACAACAGAAATTTTTTCCTGAATTTACCGGAGAGCTTACCGACCTTCTCAACGATGTTGCATTTGCAGCAAAACTCGTCCGCCGTGAGGTGGTTCGAGCAGGTCTGGTAGATATTCTCGGATTTACAGGCGACACAAATATTCAGGGCGAACAGGTTAAAAAACTTGACCTTTTTGCCAATGACAAAATCATCAATGCAATCGGTCAGCATGGACGGTTTGCCATCATGGGTTCTGAAGAAAATGACGGAATCATCATTCCTCCAAAAAACGAAACAGGCAGCTACGCCCTGCTTTTTGACCCGCTGGACGGATCATCAAATATTGACGTCAATGTCAGTGTCGGCACCATTTTCTCGATCTATAAACTCAAGGGGGACGACCCTGGAAAAGCAAGTCTCAATGACTGCCTGCAGCATGGCTATGAACAGGTTGCTGCCGGTTATGTTATTTACGGTTCATCGGTGGTGATGGTATACACAACCGGACATGGAGTTCACGGATTCACCTACGACCCGACAATCGGCGAGTTCCTTCTTTCCCACGAAAACATTGTTACCCCGAAAAGTGGCAAGTATTACTCAATCAATGAGGGATCATACGCACAGTTCAACGAGGGAACAAAAAAATATCTCGACTACATCAAAGAGGAAGACCCTGCAACCGGACGCCCCTACAGCACCCGCTACATCGGCTCACTGGTGGCTGATTTTCACCGTAATCTGCTTACCGGAGGTATCTTTGTCTATCCGCCTACCATAACGCACCCCAATGGCAAACTCAGGCTTATGTACGAAGCCAATCCACTCGCATTTATCTGTGAACAGGCCGGTGGACGTGCAACAAACGGAAAAGAACGAATTCTCGACCTCAAGCCATCTGAGCTCCATCAGCGCACGCCGCTCTATATCGGCAGTGAAGAGGACGTTATGATTGCAGAGGAGTTCGAGCAGGGCAAGCGGTAAAATAAAGCGTTCTGTCAATGAATGGCAGAAGTTTTTACAAAGGGAAGGGGTTGTTTCTGCTGAGCCGGAACAACCCCTTCCTTTCGTGTTTCATCATGTAAAGCTTCGATTCCCGTGAAAACCGGATCGTGCTGACCTGTTGAGCGGGAGTTTTTACAGAGTCCCTCTTTCAAAATCAGGATAGAAAATCCGCTCGATGGCAACGGTTTTTCCCTTTTCCGGTTCAAGCGTCACCACTACTGCTGAAAAATGCACATCATCCTCCGCACACTCATACTTGTGAGGCGTCTGATAGAGCATTCTATCAACAGCCGACTTGATCTGCATGCCGATCACCGAGGTTTGAGGACCGGTCATACCAACATCGGTGCAATAGCCTGTACCTTTTGGCAAAATACGCTCATCAGCCGTCTGAACGTGGGTATGGGTTCCGATAACCGCTGAAACCCTTCCGTCAAGATACCAGCCAAGAGCGATTTTTTCAGCGGTTGCCTCTGCATGAATATCGACGAAAATATAACGAACCTGGTCTTTCACCTGTTTGATAACCCAGTCTGCGGTTCTGAACGGACAGTCAATCGGATACATGAACGTTCTGCCCTGAAGATTGACGACGGCAATATCACCCGTACCTCCAGGCATCTTGTATATCCCGTACCCTTTTCCATACGTGCCTTTGGGATAGTTCTGCGGTCGCAGTACCTGTGGATGTGTTTTAAGTGTCTCAAAAAAATTAAAGTTGCTCCAGGTATGGTTGCCTCCGGTCACTACCTGAACTCCTGCCTCAAGAAGCTGATTCAGCGACTCAAGGCTCATGCCCTTGCCGTTATGGGCATTTTCGCCATTGCAAATGACAAAATCAACATTGTACTTTTTTATAAAATTTTTCAGCAGCAAATCCACCATCTTCAATCCCGGATTGCCGACAACATCACCGATAAACATCACCCTGACGGTTTTCTGCCCCATTACCTCTATTCTCAACCTGTTTTAGGATAACTGATTCACCTTTCAAACACTCCCGATATGCCGGCAAGTCGATGATCGGTTTGACAGGTGCCCTTAATTTTATGAAACTTCCTGAAAAGAAAGTACACATTACCCTGAAGATAGAACAATCCTTTTTCTTCTGCTCATCAGAAGTGAACTTGTAAACCCTCCTGGAACGTTAATAAGCTGATAAGGATGCGAACAAACCGGAGAAGAGATCATGACTGCTGCAAGAAAAATAGGCAAGGTTTTCAAAAGTAAACCAGTGATTGAAGGTGCCGGGGTCAATCTCAAACGTGCTTTCGGATTCAGCCAGGCACCTCTTTTCGACCCCTTTCTGCTGCTTGATGATTTCCGGTCAAATAACCCTGCAGACTACCTGAAAGGATTTCCCTGGCATCCGCATCGCGGTATTGAAACCATTACCTATGTGCTTCAGGGCAATGTTGAGCATGGCGACAGTTTGGGAAATTCAGGAACAATCACCGCAGGAAGTGTTCAGTGGATGACCGCCGGAAGCGGGATTATTCACGAGGAAATGCCGTTTGGTGACCGGCATGGTTTTCTTGCAGGATTCCAGCTCTGGGCAAATCTTCCCGCCTCACAGAAAATGACGCGCCCGCAATACCGCGATATACGTGCCGTTGAAATTCCGAAACTGCATCTTGACAACGGTGTGGAAATTCATCTCATCTCCGGACACCTCGAAGAGAGAGATGGACCGGTCAACAACATTGCCATTGATCCCGAGTTCCTCGACATCACCATACCCGCCGGTGTTTCCTTTACGCATCATACGATGAAAGGTTATACCGTTCTTGCCTACATCATTGCCGGAAAAGGGCTGTTCTGCAGGGAAGATGAACCGTTCACCTATGAAACCGAAGGAGTGAACTACTTCGACATGGAAACCGAACCATTTCTTGAAAATGAAACTCTGGTGCTTTTCACTGATGGCGACACCATTACCGTAACAACCGAAGACGATCCTTTACGATTTCTGCTTATCTCCGGTATGCCGCTGAATGAGCCAATCGCCTGGCATGGGCCCATAGTCATGAACACCCAGGCGGAACTGCGAAAAGCATTTGAAGAGTACCAGAACGGAACCTTTATTCAAAACGGATAACAACCGCCGAACACGCGCTCTTCTGTCGGCCGGTCATCCCTTCTGGAAGGAAAACAGAGAAATACTTTCCTGAAAAGACCTGAAAATACTCAGGAAACAAAAAAATAATTTTCGGAATTTTTTCTTCCTAATGGTTTCTATCGGCTTGTATTTTCAAAACTTGAAGCCGGGAGAATATCCCATAACTTGTTTTTATACAATTGTTAAAGGTTGACGATAAGGCAAATTATCCTATCTTGATATACTTGTGTGTTTACGCACAAGTACTTGGCTTGTTCGCCTCATGCAACAATTGCACGTAGGCGGAATTAAACCTTTCATTATCATAATCTTACCGGAGAAATACAATATGACTTTTTTCAGAAAAACAATTACCATGCTTGCCCTGGTGATGGCGACAATGACGCCGATTCATACTATGGCAGCAGAACCCGTCGTAGCTGCAGCGCCTTCTGCGATGGTCGCAGACAACACCAAAGGACTCTATGTCATTCTTACCGATGCCGATCCGATGACCCAGATGATGGCGCTCATTCTTTCGACACAAACGCTTGATCAGGGTAAATCGGTACAAATTCTGCTGTGTGGTCCTGCCGCCTCGCTTGCCGTGAAAAACAGCAAACAGACCATGTTCAAACCCCTGAATAAATCACCGCAGATGATGCTTTCCGCTTTAATTGCAAAAGGCGTACAGGTTGAAGTATGCGCAGTTTTCCTGCCTAACAGCGACAAGACGGAAGCTGATTTGATCGCAGGAGTCGGTGTAGCCAAACCACCGGTTGCTGCCCGCAATATGCGAGCTGACGGAATCAAACTCTTTACCTTCTGACCTGTCGAAACCTTTTTCCCCCCTCCTCTTTTCAGTCAATACAAGGAGGGGTTTTTTTCGCCAGGTCAGAAGGTAAAGAGTTTGATTCCGTCAGCTCGCATATTGCGGGCAGCAACCGGTGGTTTGGCTACA
>JAAXUM010000278.1 GCA_013336025.1 Chlorobiaceae bacterium | reverse complement strand
ATTATCGGCGGAGAGCAGGCATCGGTGACAGCTTTTCAAAAGTGGCAAAAGGTTTGCGGTGGCAGGGTCAGGACTATCAACACGTATGGGCCTACAGAGTGTTCGGTGGTTTCGGTTTTTTCTGAACCAGAGAAAATTAATTGTTCATACGATCTGAACCGGGGACTACCCATCGGGAGGCCCATGGACAATACCGCTCTCTATGTTGTTGATGAGCATTTTTGCCGTGTTCCATTTGGCATGCCCGGTGAACTGCTCATAGGAGGCGCTGGAGTGGCTAAAGGGTACCTTAATCTTCCCGAGTTAACTGAGGAGCGTTTTATTGATGACGTGTTTCAGGAGATCATACCAAAAGGGAGACTCTACAGAACAGGGGATATCGTTCGCAGCCTTTCTGACGGCAATCTCCAGTTTCTCGGAAGGAGAGACAATCAGGTGAAAATCCGGGGGTTCAGGATAGAGCCCGGCGAGATTGAATCGGTTCTTGACCAGCATGAGATGATAAAACAATCAGTGGTCATCGACCTGAAAAATGATCAGGGTAAAACCTCTCTCGCTGCTTATTTCGTAACAGAGAGAACGGCTCCATCCTCTTCTGAATTAAGGCAGTATCTGGCACAAAAAATGCCAGAGTATATGGTGCCATCTTATTATATACCGATCAGGAAAATTCCGCTGCTTCCTAACGGCAAGATTGACAGAAGTGCACTTCCTGTTCCAGATACTGTCGTTGAAAAAAAAGCTACCTATACTGAGCCGAGGGATGAAACCGAAAAAACACTTGTCGAAATCTGGCAGGAAGTGCTTGGGGTTCATCCAATAGGAATTACAGATGATTTTTTTGAACTTGGCGGTCACTCTCTTTTGGCGGTGAGATTATGCTCGCAAATTCAGGAAAAGGTCAACAGAAAGGTTACCCTGTCAGGGCTTTTTCAAAGCCTGACGATTGAAAAGCTTTCCCGCAGGATAAAAGATGAGGCATGGGTTTCTGAATCATCCCCCGCGGTGTGTATACAGTGCGTCGATTCCGAAAAATCGCTTCCTCCGTTATTTTTTATTCATATTCTTGGCACTGGATTGAAGTTTTGCAGGCCGATGGTCAAGTACCTGCCCCCTGAACTAACTGTCTTTGGACTTTCAGTTCACTTGCATGACAAATACCCGTTCGAAGAATTAACTGTGGAGGAACTGGCAAAGCGCTATGTTCATGAAGTGAGACGGATTTATCCGCAGGGCCCATTTTTGTTTGCCGGAATCTCTTTTGGCGGCCTTGTCGCTTTTGAAATGGCAAGGCAGATGAGTGACGATGGTGAGGATATTCGTATGGTTGCACTCATTGACAGCATTTTACCAGGAGCGGTTCATAAAATGAAAGGAAAAGAGAGAGCTCTTGCCCATCGTGAAAAATTCAGAAGCGGCGGCATCTCCTATTTGATCAGGAAAGTGCTTGAAAGAGTGTGGCATGAATGGTTTGTTATGAGGGAAAAATTCATCCAGGGCTATTCTCGCATTCTTTTGCAGTACTACACGCTCAGGGATAGAGTCGATCAGATGCCCGTTTCTCTCTATGAATTTGCCGCAAGGCTTCAGAATGATGAGGCCTTTCTGAAGTATCAACCGGAAATTTATGCAGGGAGCGTTACTCTTTTCAGAAGTCAGCAAAGATTTTATGGCGTCAGCCTTACTCTGGATCCTCAATCAGGATGGGGCGCGTTTTCATCAGGTGGTGTTGAGGTTATTGATTGTCCCGGAGACCATCTCGGAATGCTGGCAGAGCCTCATGTTGAAACATTGGCCAGGAAGCTGATGCAATCAATTGAAACGTGCCTGCATAAAGCGATGCCGATCGCAATATCGCCAACTGACGAAGTAGTCATTCGTTCTGTCGGGAGAGGGGAAAGCCGGTTATTCAGAGATATTTCATTACGCTCGATCAGAGAATCTCCCGATGCATTTGTAGCCACGCTCGATCAAGTTCAGCATGAACCGCTGACATACTGGGAACAGTTACTTGATTTTATTGTGGATTCGCCACTCGATACGATTGTGCTGGCATGTATAGAGCAGCGGTGCGTCGGGTTTGCTGCCGCGAGAATATATTCGAATGATCCGTATCTGACTCAACTGCGATGGATGTGGGTTGACAGCGATTTCAGGGGAAAAGGATTGGGGAGCCGTCTTCTTGAAAAGGTTATCGAGTGGTCTCAGTCCAGAGGGGCACAAAAAATGGATCTCTGGGTTTCTGAAAGCCAGAGCGCAGCCATTCGACTTTATACATCGAAGGGTTTTGTTGATACCGGAGAACGGGGTTTTCTCCGTCAGGGGTCGGCATTACGAGCAAGAAAGATGATCTATGACAATTCTGATCATTTGCGGCAAGGAGGATGAAAAATGAACATGACTCATCAGTGCGTATCTGTTTGGCAAATAAATATCGAAGCATTCGCGGAGAACGCGGAAGCATATCTTTCTCTTTTGTCTCAGGATGAACAGTTAAGGGCAGCGCATTTATATCTCGAAAGGGAGAAGCGAAGTTTTATCGTGAGACGGGCTTTTCTGAGAATAATCCTTGGCTCTTATTGTTCCGTTCATCCGCAACAGTTACGATTCAGGCTGCAGCAATTCGGAAAACCCTCTATAGCCTTTCCTTGCCATACCGGAATACATTTCAGTCATGCCCACTCTTTCGACATGGGACTCTATGCGTTTTCGCCTGATCAGGAGGTGGGAATTGATGTTGAAAAGATAAGGCCGTTACCGGATGTACTTGCCATTGCAAGGTCTTTTTTTTCTTACAGGGAATATGTTTTTCTCAAAAAACTTTCCGCCCCGAACAGGGATCGCGCGTTTTTCAGGATGTGGAGTATCAAGGAGGCTCTTATCAAGGCAAAAGGATGGAGCCTTGAAAAGGGATTGGCTGCATGCTGTACCGCAGGGGTATTCGATAACGGTTTTGGTCGGGTACTGTTTGATGACGGTCTGGTTTCTGAAAGTTCTGTGTCTGTCCTGGATACCGGGTCAGATTTCGCTGCTGCCCTTGCGGTGCAAGGGTGTGGTGAGTATGAGATTTCCTGCAGACAACTGGAGGATGCCTCTTTTTTTTCGGAACTGATGCAGGATGTCACTGTCGATTGTGGGCATTGACCCGGTTATCGATTGATCAGTT
>JAAXUM010000277.1 GCA_013336025.1 Chlorobiaceae bacterium | reverse complement strand
AGGCTTGTGTTCCACTACCGCAATGCCGACTGTTTGTTCATGGGCAATCTGTTTGAGTCTGACAGCCTGTGATATCATCGATGCGATAATAGAGAGAAGATCAACATAGTGCTGCAAGAGATCCATTCGTTCATCCTCAGCTCTCAGCCTCTTTCCCGATTCTTTCGACAATGAGGGTTCAAGCTGCCGGTCAGCACTGAGGGTGCCGATAATTTCAGCTCCCGATCTGATGGGAATGCAGATAAAACAGAGATTCTCTTTTTTTGTCTTCTGCCGTGAACGGGTACGGTCAAGAAAAAGCGGTTCGTCACCGATGTTCGGAACAATAACCGGTTTTCCTGTTTTTACCACCTGTCCGATAATTCCTTCACCAATCCGGTATCTGCCTCGGTCCATCTCCTCTTCAGTCAGGCCGAATGATTCGTTGGTGGTGATTTCGCTTGTTTCCCTGTTGAGAATCGTGATCATACCTCTGAGCATATCAAGGTGCTCAGACATGATAAACAGGACGATCCGCAGTACTTTACTGATATCGTTTTCGTTGGTTACCGTTCTGCTGACCTCAGCCAGCAGGCTTATGCTGTTCAATTCTTTTTGCTGTGGTATGAGCATGGCTCCTGCGGTATGGTTATCCTTTTTGGCCGCGTATTGCGTAGATCTCATCAAGTTCATGGACTGTCAGTGCTCTTTTTTTTTCATCAGCAGTTCTGCGGACAAGGCTGAGCATCCGGCTGGCTTCATCTCTTGTCAGGCTGATTCCTCTTGTATGGTAAAAGTGTTTGAGAGCCGCACTGCCGGAATGTTTACCGATCACCAGTTCATAAGGTTTTCTGCCGACTTCAGATGGAAGAAATGGTTGATAGGAGAGCGGATTTTTCAGCAATGCTGCGCAATGTATGCCTGATTCGTGCTGAAAGACCGATTTTCCGATAACAGGTTTCTGATCCTGGACAGGTCTTCTGGATGCTCTGCTGACAGCTTCACAGAGCACGGCAAGCTGTGTGGTGTCGATCTTGCATCGGAAATGGTTGTTAAGCAGGAGAGCGACGGCAAGCTCTTCAAGTGCGGCATTGCCCGCACGTTCGCCAAGTCCCGTTACTGAAACGCTCACGGCGGAGCAACCTGCCTCAAGTGCGGTGAACGCATTGGCAGTTGCCATGCCAAGATCGTTGTGCGCATGAAATTCAAGTGCTGCCGGGCTTGCAGACTGAAGACGTCCTACCAGGTCGAGTACCGACAGAGGCGTAGCTACGCCAACAGTATCGGCAATGCGAATCCGGTCAGCTCCGCACGCTTCAGCATCGAGAACAAAGGTTTTCAGCAGTTCATATGGTGTTCTTGTTGCGTCCTGGGCGCCCACACTGACAAAACCGAAATATTTTTTTGCTTTCGGCACCAGTTCCTGCAGTTGTCGCTGCACCCACAGGTAGTCCTTCTTCATCAGTTGCAGGTAGAGAGGTGAGACCGGGAAACTGATGTGCAATGCCTCGGTTTCGCAACTTCTTGCATGTTCTATATCGTCCCATGATGCTCTTGCCCAACTGGTCAGGCGCACAGGGAGATGAAGTGCTGCAATGGTTCTGATATTCGTTCTTTCTTCACTGCTGATTGCCGGATATCCGATTTCAAGCTCGTTGACACCAATTTCAGCAAGCATTCGAGCGATTTCTGTTTTTTCAGCAGCAGAAAATACAACTCCGGGAGCCTGTTCGCCATCTCTCAGAGTCGTGTCGATAATCCAGGGTCTTGTGCCTCTGCCCGAATGTGTATTTTCTTCAAGTATCATGAAACGTTCGTTTATTGCTTAACATCAGGCAGCAGGATTTCGTTCAGGTTTTAATGTTAATATTTAGGAATGAAATATATAAAACCTAAATAAATTAGGGTAATATAATAATTAATAGAAATATTTCAGACATTATTGTGTTATTTCGAGAGCCTGAAGTATATGAGTGCACTGCTGGTGCTGACGTGTATGGCGGAATTTTTTCAACGGAAAGCGGGATGATGCAGGATGGCGGTTGCTTCACTGGTTGATGATGCCGATAGAGGAGAGTTCCCTGTACTGTTCATTAAAGTCGATGCCATAGCCGACAATGAACCTGTCGGGGACGACAAACCCGGTGTAGGCAATGTCAACGGGGAGTTTGCGGGCCTCAGGTTTATCGAGCAGCGTGAAGATCTTCATCGAAGCAGGATTCATTTGCAGAAGGTCTCCGGTTATTCGCTGCATGGTAAGTCCGCTGTCGATAATGTCTTCGACAAGCAGAACATGGCGATTTTGAATGGAGGTGATTTTGTGTCGGATGGTGACGGTTCCTGAAGAGACCTTTTCAGAACCATAGCTCGAAGCATGAAGAAAATCAATGGTGCAGGGAATGGTTATTGTCCTGACGAGATCTGCAAGAACAATGAATGCTCCTTTCAGCACACCGATAACCACAAGAGGCGTTGCGATTTCAGCATAATCCCTTGATATTTCACTGCCCAGTTCGCGGATGCGGACATGGAGACGTTCAGCCGATATAATCTCTGTAACGGAGTCGTTATTTATGTTCAGGTTCATGTTGATATGACGGTTACAGTGTAAACGATGCAGCATAACGATCCAGCTCCTGAAGGCAGAGCTTTTTCTGGACAGCGCTTAATGCAGAGGCTTCAAATGAATTTCGGGCAAGCCGGATAATATCGTTACGGTCAAGATCAAGCGCCTCTGCTGCCGCCAGATAGTTTTCATTCACGTATCCGTCGAAATATGCCGGGTCATCGGAGTTGATGGTGACACAGAGGCCCGAGTCAAGCATGGTTTTCAGATTGTGCTCACGCATTGAGTTGAACACTCTCAGTCTGACGTTCGAAAGCGGGCAGACGGTCAGCGGAATACGGTTCAGGCGAAGCCTTTCAACCAGAACAGGATCTTCCATACAGCGTACTCCATGGTCAATCCTGATGACATGAAGAGCGTCGAGTGCTTCGTTTACAGAGGACGCATTACTCTCCTCACCGGCATGGGCAACCGTGAAAAAACCATTGCGTCGAGCCTCGGCAAAAAGCTCCCTGAACTTTCCGGGAGGATTGCCCCGTTCCGAAGAGTCAAGTCCGATGCCGCTGATCCATCGTTTCCAACGAAATGCCTGCTCAAGAGCCGCTCTTCCATCTTCCTCACTGAGATGTCGCAGAATGCACATGATCA
>JAAXUM010000276.1 GCA_013336025.1 Chlorobiaceae bacterium | reverse complement strand
GGAGGCAAGGCGAGCGGGGGAACCGGTTTCGGTGTTCGGCTTTTGATTGATTTATTGAAAAAATGGGCTTAAAGCATACATTACAATCGAAGGTTATGCACTGACGCGCACGATGTGCGCTGCTATAAAGATCGGCTTTGCAAACAAGGGAAACCCCTCATGACAGCAGTAGTTCACAATCCTGTGGTGATTATTCCCGGAGTGCTTTTCTGGGACTCTCTCTACGAGGTAATGAAAGACGCTCTTGGCGACTATATGCCAAGGGAGAAAATTGCTATTGCACCGGTAAGTTTTATCGACTGGGTCGGCTTTCCTCCCTCTCCGGAACGATCAACAAACCGGGTAATGGCGGCTATAGACAAATGCGTGAGGGAGATGGGCAGAAAATACCCCGGCGAACCTGTTACCCTTATTGCACATAGCGGCGGCGGTACCGTTGCAATGGTTTATCTGCTCGAACAGGTTTTTCAGGGCGATGTTTATCATCCTGGTGGAAGTGTCGGAAAACTGATTACCCTCGGCACTCCTTTTCATACCCATGAATATTATGCGAAGATAAAAACCGATTTTATTTTTAAATATATTACACCCGAATTTTTCTCCAGAATTCAGGTTATCTCTGTAGCAAGTGATCAGTATACGGGAGATCTGAATGGCAGTATGGTTGAGAAAATGTGTTTCTTGTTTTATAAAAACGTCGATACAGACGGCAATGTTGCCGGAGATGGTATTGTTCCGGCCAGAAGCTGTGTTTTAGAAGGTGCGATGAATACCGTCATTCCACATGCAGAGCATCTTCCTACACCTCATACCATGTGGTATGGAACAAAAGAAGGGGTTGAACAATGGATTCAATGGTTGTAAGACATGCGTGGTATAAGCCGGCAGGAATGATTGTGGTTACATTACTGCTCTTGTTGTCGGGTTGCGAACGGGATCAGCCGAAACCTGATCCAAAACAGCAGCATATTGACTCAATGATGGCGATTCTCACGCAGGTTCAGCAAAATCTTGGAAGAATTCAGCAGAAAGAAGCTGTCGTTGAAAAGCTCTCGTCCGATATTGAAAAGCAGGATCAGAAGGATGTTCAACAGATCGGAAAGGATATTTATTCAAGTATCAGATTTATCGATTCCACGCTTTCGGCAAGCAAAACACTGATCGAAAAACTTGAAGCGGAAAACAAATCCTCACAGTACCACGTAGCCTCTGTTGATCGGCTCGTAAGCGAGATGAAAACGACAATCAATGATAAAGACGCAGAGGTAGGAAGGCTCAAGGGGCAGGTTCAGAAGCTGAGTAAAGAGGTTTCCGAGTTGCAGACAACGGTTGATGTACTTGATGATTTTATCCAGGAGCAGAGCGAGCAGCTTTATACAGCTTATTATATTGCAGGTTCTTTCAATGAACTGGTTGCGAAGGGTATTCTTGTAAGGATCAATCCTCTTGAGAAGTTTTTTGGAAATGAGTACCGGCTTGCACAGGATTTTGATGTCAGGCAGTTCAAAAAGATCGATATTTCAGAAACGAGGGATCTTTTTTTCAACAAGCCTCTTCAGAATCTCAAAATTGTGACGCCGCACACCAAAGGATCCTATGAACTGGCAGGAGGAAAAACCTCATCGATGCTTTTGATCCGCAATGAAAACGAGTTCTGGAAAAAGTCCCGTTGTCTTGTTCTTGTTATTGAATAAGCAGCCTGGTTCATTACGGTATCTGAAGAATTGCAGGCATTATCTTCTCCGGTGATGCGGGATGTGTTGTTGCTTTTTCATGCTTTCTTGCCGATTGTACCGGCATCAAAAATAATTATTACAGAATATAACTGATGAAAATAACGATTTTCGGCTCTGGCTACGTTGGACTTGTTACCGGTGCATGTTTTGCTGAAGTAGGTAATGATGTTTTGTGTGTCGATATTGACCACGAGAAAATCCGGAAACTGGAAAAAGGAGAAATTCCTATCTACGAACCCGGTCTTGAAGCGCTGGTTGTTGAAAATACCAGTAAAGGCCGCCTGAAATTTACAACTGACATCAAAAAAGGTGTTGACTTCGGACTCTACCAGTTTATCGCTGTCGGTACACCACCTGATGAAGATGGTTCTGCCGATTTGCGTCACGTGCTGAGTGTTGCCGAAAGTATCGGTACATACATGGAGGAGTATCGCATTATCATCAACAAATCAACCGTTCCTGTTGGTACTGCTGATCTTGTTAAGGAAAAAGTTACTTCCGTTCTGAATGAGAGAAATGTTGTCATGGACTTTGATGTCGTCTCAAATCCTGAATTTCTCAAGGAAGGTGATGCAGTCAATGACTTCATGAAACCGGAGCGTATTGTTATCGGGGTTGATAATCCCAGAACGAAGGAGCTCTTGAGATTTCTCTATTCCCCCTTCAACCGCAGTCATGAGCGATTTATTGCCATGGACATCCGTTCTGCCGAGTTGACGAAATATGCAGCAAATTCCATGCTTGCAACGAAAATCAGCTTTATGAACGAAATTGCCAATATAGCCGAACGGGTAGGCGCTGATATCGAGTCTGTCAGAAAAGGTATAGGTTCCGACTCCCGAATCGGGTTCTCGTTTATTTATCCCGGTGTTGGTTATGGCGGTTCCTGTTTTCCGAAAGATGTGCAGGCACTTGAAAGAACATCACGAAAATTCGGGTATGACGCAAGAATACTGCAGGCAGTTGAGGCGGTCAATAATGACCAGAAAGGCACAATGGTAAAAAAAATAATTGACCACTTTAATGGCGATATCAAAGGCAAGGTGTTGGCCGTTTGGGGACTTGCCTTTAAACCGAATACCGATGATATGCGTGAAGCCCCCAGCCGCAGGGTAATTGAGGCTCTATGGAAGGAAGGCGCCTCAGTGAGAGCCTATGACCCTGTCGCAATGGAGGAGGCTGCCAGAATTTATGGAGAGCGGGATGATCTGCAGTATGCAGCCAACCCGGAAGATGCGATAATCGGTGCGGATGCTCTTGTTGTGCTTACCGAGTGGCTCGTTTTACGCAGTCCCGATTTTGAGATGATCAGGAGGGAGCTCAGGCCACCGGTTGTGTTTGACGGGAGAAATATTTACAGTCCTGAGTTTATGGAACAGGCAGGGTTTGTCTATTACTCTGTCGGACGCAGACCGAGAGGCGTTAATTGATCGTTTATCTCCAGAATTTATAGCAGTGATGCA
>JAAXUM010000275.1 GCA_013336025.1 Chlorobiaceae bacterium | reverse complement strand
AGAGTTTGAAAAGGAGCTGTTTCCTTCCATGGTGATCATTCATCCGGAAGATCGTGATCTGGTTCGATCATCAAATCAATCCCTCAGAACGGCAAAAAAGTCTGAAGCTCTGATCTATCGGATTGTTACGAAAAACGGCTCTGTCCGGTGGGTTGAAGATCGAAAAACATCTGCATTTTCACCTGACGGCATGTTTTCGGGGATTGATGGCATTTTGTTTGATATAACCGAACGAATTTTGTCGCAGGAGAACAAGCAACTTCTTGAATTACGACTCAGAAAAACGCAGCGTCTTGAAACCATCGGGACTCTTGCCGGTGGTATTGCTCATGATTTTAATAATATCCTTACCCCTCTTCTTGGTTATGCTGAAATGGGGTTGAACAGTGTGTCGAGTGACAGTCCCCTGTACGACTATTTCAGTGAAATTATTCACGCATCTGAAAGGGCAAAGAACCTCATTGCCCAAATTCTCACGTTCAGCAGGCCAAGAGAGAGCAAGCCGGCTGTTGTGAGCGTTCAGGAGATCATTGCCGAGTCATTGAAGCTTCTCCGTCCTTCGATTCCTTCTACAATCACCATCGAGCAGGATCTTGATTTCTCCTGCCGCAATATTCTTGCCGATCCATCCCAGATACATCAGGTGATTGTCAATCTCTGCACCAATGCATTTCAGGCGATGGAGGAGTCCGGGGGAGTTCTGACGATAGGGCTGAAGGAGATCATGCCAGACAAAGCTCTGATGAGTGAGTTTCCTGAGTTGCATGAGAAGGGAAGTTATCTCTGTCTCAGTATTTCAGATACCGGAAAAGGTATGGATGACAAAACCATGGAGCGAATTTTCGAGCCTTTTTTCACGACAAAATCAGGTCGAAGGGGTACCGGGCTCGGGCTTTCTGTCGTTCATGGTATTATAACAAGTTACAAGGGGCAGATCAGCGTTTTGAGCAGACTGGACAACGGAACTTCCTTCCGGGTGTATCTGCCGGTTTGTGATAAAAAGGCCACGCATGATACCCCTGAGATTAATTCCGCAAAAGGAAAAGGCAGTATTCTTTTTGTTGATGACGAGCTGGCAACAATCCAGATCATGGAGAGAATGATGACCATGCTCGGGTTTCAGATACAGGCATTCAGCTCACCGCAACAGGCTCTTGAATTTTTCAGGAAAAATTCAGGTACCTTTGATCTGGTCATAACCGATCTGACCATGCCTGAAATGACCGGACTTGAACTTGCCGGTGAACTTCGTAAAATCAGTTCGCAATTGCCGATTATTCTGATGACGGGATATGGAGAGGACATTGAAAACACGAGTCCGCTCAACCGGGATGGCAGCTTTAAAATTCTGAAAAAACCGGTTAATATGGCTGAGCTGATTTCAACAGTCAAAGAGTTGATTTTAAATAAAAAAGCATAACCAGACCATTATGAAAATTCTTGTTATTGACGACGATGATGCCGTCAGAAAGTTTATCAGCATAACCCTGAAAAGAGAAAATTATACGGTTTTTGAGGCCAGTAACGGCAAGGCAGCACTTCTTCTGTTGCAGGAACATCGTGATATTGCTATTGTGATAACTGATCTTATCATGCCGGAAAAAGAGGGTATTGCAACCATTATGGAAGTGAAACAACAATATCCGGCTGTCAAAATCATGGCTATTTCCGGAGGGGGAAATGTCAGTTCCGAAAACTACCTTGTTCTGGCGGATGCTCTTGGTGCAAATGCGACACTCAGAAAACCGTTCAGCGGGCAGGAGCTGTTGATGAGCCTGAAATTCATGCAGTAATTTCAGCCTCATGGAATGACTATACTGGCACCTCTGTTTATTTGTTTTCGGGGTTTGACTGCCTCGCTGGTTCCGGCAAGTCGGTATACCGGTTGTGTCTAATGCGATGTATCAGGATTTCGTCCGCCTTTCACTTAAACCGTTCAAGACAATAAAGAGAGATGCCCTCAGGAGAATATCTGATAGAATCATTCCATGGAGGGCTGACAGCGGGAGGTGATATGCTGATGCTTTCTAATTCAAAAGCATGTAAGCAGGCAAGTGCTGAATAACGGTATCAGACTTTTATTTTGCAGGTAATAAGGGCAAAAATATTTGTAATGGCATCTATCAGCTATAGACCTTTCGTGCAATAACTGCGTATTCCATGTTTTCCGACATGGGAGCAGTATTTGCATAAAGACACCACTCAACGTCCATATAGTCGCCGTTTGCCTTACTGAAACGACTTATTAAATCAGTAACGTAACCTGTTTTGCTGGCCTGTTCTATCATTTTCGTGACTTCTTCACGATCTTTCGGATGAATCAGATCAATCAATCTGCAGTTTATCAGCGCCCCTTCAGGATAATCGAGAAACTTCTCAAATGCATTGCTGAACCCGTCTATTTTTGTGTCGTGATCAAGAACGGCATAGGCATCAATGGGAACAGCAATTGCTTCATTAAGCTCACGTGAAAGATATTTGGCTTTTCTTAAAATTTGTTCAAACTCTGTCCGATAGTGTGAAATCATGAGCTTCTGGCCAAGTCCGAGAGATGATCGAAACTTGTTGCCCGACATGATCCATTCCACATCGGCACCATCTTTTTCCAGACGTTGAAGCATTTTTCTTCCAGGTACACAATTCCCGTTGAGATAGGGTGTCATTTGTGCCGGATACTTTATGCCTGTGGCTCTGCAGAATGCGTTGATTGACCCGTGCTTTTTTAAAATGTACTCTCTTAACCGAGAATTAATTCCTTCATTCGATTCCATAATGGAACAATTGATAATCAGGTGTTAGTAGGTGGGAGCAAGCATCCGGTCGAGTTTCAGATTAATGTCCGCGCTGCTTCGGGCAAGCCTTCGGATTTTATGCAGACTGCCCTTGATTTCAGCAAGTCGGGACTCTCGATAATCCCGATGTTACCCACTTCCTGCTGCCTGATAATAGTGAGAAATAAATAAAAAGCCTTCATTCGGAACAAGTTTGCCCTGATAAAGGATAACTATGGAATGTACTAATTATTTTCTGAAAAAAGGTGAGGATGATATACAAATTGGTATGGCGATAGAAACCCGGTTGTGCACGGTTTCCTTGTGATGTATGCGGGTATCTCTTTTTTTTTGTTCCGAAACCTGATTGCTGCGCCGGGTGGTGCTCCGGATTCTCACGACAATTAACCGGAGTGGCAATTCAAAGGGAG
>JAAXUM010000053.1 GCA_013336025.1 Chlorobiaceae bacterium | reverse complement strand
CTTCCGATCTCGGCAAGGATGTTATTGCCGGTTCCACTTTCTCCCTGAATCAGAACAGTAGTACAGGTCGGGGCTATTTTGAGTACAAGTTCCTTGAGTTTCTGAATCTCAGGAGAATTACCAATGAGTCCTTCGTAGAGAAATTCGGCTGCATTTACATCTCTTGATGCATCAACGCTCCCTGAGTGCCCTTCAGGAGTTGAAAAAACACGTTTGGAAGAGAGCAGTTTTCCGACGTCTTCCGGCTGAAGCTTCTCAATAAAACAGAGCATGGATGCCAAGTCATCACCATTACTGAAAAAGATGATTTTTATTCCGGTTTTTTTTTGCAGTAATTGACGAGCAAATGAAAATACATCCTGATCCTGGCCGGTTGGAGCTATAAGCATGAAATCAACCTTTTCTCTCGACAGGAACTTTTCCGCTGCGGTAATACTGTCGGCAAAATGACATTTCACCTGACACCCGTCTTTTCCTGAAACTGAAAAAGTCCGGCGTTTATGCTCGCCGCCGATAATTACAACGGCAGAACACAAAGACCGCACTTTTTCTGAAAAAGAATCGTTCATCAGGTATCAATTAATAACATACAGGTTACGGTCTGCTGCCTGGATTGCCGGAAGCAGCACCTTCAGGAGAAGACTTGCCGATACGGATAACGATACAGGTAACATCATCATCAAAGGTATCCCGTCCGGCGAAGGAGGAAACATCCTCTTTAATGTGTTCAACAAGAGCCTCTGCAGTAAGATCGTGATAGTTGACAACCAGTTCAACAAGTCGTTCTATACCGAACATCTCCCTGTCCGGGGAAAAGCTTTCGGTAATGCCGTCTGAATAGAGAACAAGCAGATCATTCTCTCTGATCGGACTGGAAATGGCATGATACTCCTGCTTTTCAATCATACCGATCGGCAACTGCTCACCCTTATGCATTGAAATGGTTCCCGTTTCAGCATGAAAATGAAGAACCGGAGGATGACCGCAGTCAATAAGAGAGAACTCTCCGGCCTCAAGATCAAGACGAAGAAAGAGCAGGGTTGCAAAGGTGCCAAGTGCCATGAGCTCATGGATGCAGAGATCATGAACGCTGCTCACTACTCCCGACAAATCGGGAAGTTCGCCGTGATGGCACTTTTTTTGCGCAATTGCCTTGAGAAACAGCGCCTTAATACCGGCACCAACCAGAGCCGACTGAATGCCATGACCCATAACATCGCCGATGATTATATCGGCGTGGCTGCTGTTGTACACAATAAAATCGGTAAAATCTCCATCAAGATGACCTGAGGGAATCATCAGACGACTGATTGAAACTCCACACAGAGTCTCAGGAACAGAGCTTTGCAGCAGTTTTCTTTCAATCTCCGACTCAAGCTCTTTCTGCATGCTGTCATAACGCTGGCGACTCCGTTCCGCCTCAACTCGCGCAGTGATATCCCTTGCAATGACCACCGTGTGATGAACGGACTCGATATGAACACATCCTCTCGATATTTCTATCGGTACAAGCACGCCGTCTTTTCTCAGACCCTCGATTTGACGAACCCTTGTTTCACTGTTAAAATCAGGCAGAATTTCTTCGGGCATCATTTCACAGACATCATGAATATTGAAGTCTGCAAATTCCGGCGAGATCAGCTCATAAAAATGCTGATCGGCATACTCTTCCCTGCTGAATCCGAACAACGTTTCAGCAGCAGTATTGCGATAAACGATTATCCCCTCATTATTGAGCATGAAAACCGCGTCATGTGCAGCATCGGTCATCGAACGGAACTTCTCTTCACTCCGCTGCAAATCACCGGCCATAACCCTCAGCGCATCATTAGCGTTGGTCAGTTCGCTGTTTTTTATCGAAAGCTCATTGAAAAGCTCTTCACGTTCAGTTTTAAGACAGAAATAGTCAATAGCATCGTTCAGCACTTTTCTGAACGCATCAGGATCTACCGGCTTGGGTATGAATCGAAAAACCTCTCCTTTATTGATGGATTCGATAATCTGGTCAAAATCCTGAGAGCCACTCAGTATCAGACGGATAATATCAGGATTTCTCTCCTTGACCGCACTGATGAGTTCCAGTCCATTCATTTCCGGCATGCGAAGATCCGTTACAACAAGCGCAACAGCATGTTCTTCGAGCAACGCAAGAGCTTTCTTTCCGTTTTCGGCAAACAGTTTTTTATAAGGCTCCCTTCGAAGAAACCTGTTTAATGAGCTGAGAATATCAGCTTCATCATCAACAAAGAGTACCGTAATATCAGCAATATTTTTCATGATGGTGTCGTTTCGGTCATTGGTCTCAGAGGGAGCGAAAGGGTAATAACGGTACCGCCCTCAGGCGGGCAATGAACATCAAGGGTTCCACCGTGTTTGTGAACAACAATATCATAGGAGATGCTCAGTCCGAGGCCGGTACCTTTTCCTGGTTGCTTGGTGGTAAAAAACGGCTCGAAAATTCGCCGCTGAATTTCAGAAGGAATACCCGGCCCGTCATCGGTCACAGAACAAAAAACATTGCTGCTGTCGTACCAGGTGCGAATGGTGATCTTGCCGTTTTCCGACCTGTTCTGCGACTCGATGGCATGAGCGCTGTTAACGATAAGATTGAGAAACACCTGGTTGATCTGCTCGGGATTACAGGGAACCGACGGCAAATCTTCAAGCTTTGTGGTCACATCAGCAAGATATCGATATTCATTCCTTGCAATAATGAGCGTATCGCAAATACCTTTATTGATATTGAACTGAACCCGTTCATCGATAGCATGACGGAACGAGAAGTTCCGCATGCTTCCTATGATGGTTGTAATACGTTCGAACCCGCGCCGGGATTCAGCAAAGATTTCGGGAATGCTCTCAAGCAGCGAGTCAACAGCAAGAGACTTCTCGGTCAATCGCAGTTTTTGAAGGTCATCAGCCGAAAGAGGGCGCTCTTCAAGTTTTTCCGTCACACTGCGATACTCTTTAAGAAGCGTATGCAGATCAGAAACATCCTCCTGAAGGGTTGCAAAATTGATTCTTACAAAATTGATGGGATTGTTCAGTTCGTGAGCAATACCTGCCGCAAGCTGACCGATGGAGGCAAGTTTTTCCTGCAAAATCATCTGCTGATGTGTCACGTCAAGCTCTCTTGTTCGTTCCTCAACCCGCAGCTCAAGGGTCTGGTTGAGCTGCACGAGATTCTCCTCTGCCTGCTTGCGATCCGTAATATCAAGCACAATACCCCGTATACCGACAGGAACACCACCCCGGATAATGCGGGCAGTATAAATAAGAATCGGAAAGGTAGAGCCGTCTTTTCTCAGGCCTGTATACTCATGATTCTCAAACGGAATGTTTTTCAACCGTTTTTCCATGTTTTGCAGAACATTTTCCCGGTCTTCAGGAGCAAAAAGCACAAGACTCGGAATACCCTTTTCAAGGTCCTCCTTCGTATATCCGAATGCTTCAAAGCCCAGACTGTTGGTATAGGTAATGTTGCCCTTCATGTCGAGTTCAAAAACAGGCTGGGGAAGAAGATCGGCAAGCTCCTGAAAACGGCGCTCGCTTTCAGCCAGAGCCTCCTGCTCCTTTTTACGCTGTGAAATATCCTGTTTGAGACTGATATAGTGCGAAATCTTTCCGGTATGATCGGTAATCGGGCTGATAATCGCCTCTTCCCAATACAGATCTCCATTTTTTTTCCTGTTATGAAACTCTCCGTGCCAGACCTTTCCGGCAGTAATCGTATCCCAGAGTCCCTTATAGTATTCATCGGGCTGATCACCGGATTTCAATATCCGGGGGTTTTTTCCTATAGCCTCCTTGTATGAATAGCCTGTCGTTTTACTGAATGCGGGATTGACATATTCAAGGTCACCATAACTATCAGTTATAGCGATCGTTATCGGACTCCGGGTAATCACAGCCGAAAAAAGTTTAACCTTCTGTCGGAGTTTCGATTCGGAAAGAGCATTTTTTACCGTAACCTCAAGCTTGTCGGGATTGACAGGTTTTATCAGGTACTGGTATGCGCCCATCTTGACGGACTGAACAGCCTGCTCAATATCATTGGAACCGGAAATCATGATAACCGGAACCATGAAGTGATGATTCCGGATATCGGAAAGAACCTCCATCCCGTTTTTTCCGGGCATATTGATATCAAGAAGCACCAGATCGATCTTGCTCGTATTCAGAAGCTCTATACATCCGTCTCCGCTCTCTGCCGTTACGGGATTAAAGCCAAGCTCTCTGATAATATGTGACGTTGACGCCCGAATGATCGCACTGTCATCAACAACAAGAACAGTAGCCTTCTTTTCAACGGCAGACATCTTTCATGTTTTTTAAAGATTGTTATGGGTGTAAAACAAGAGAAAGATCCTCACTGAATCCTGACCAAACCATGACGAGATATCCGGATTCGCAATAATTCTCATTCACCCCCTCAAGAATAATACCAGAAAGTCATAACTCAACGCTGCATGACACATCTATTTATTGTAATGAGAAGCCCGAGTGCAAGGCGGACGGAGCAAAGAAACCGAAGTCGCAACTTGTCGGGACCAACGCAGTAATCCGGGTTTTGAAACAAATAAATCGAGGTACTCTACAAATATATGCAATTATGAGGAAGATATACAGAGAAGAAAAATGATATGCTATCAAATTTATGAATACGGAAGAAAAAAAACGTTAAAATCAAGTTCAACCCAAATACAGAAACAACAACAGCAAAGAGCTTTGCAAGTAAAGACGACACGCTTACAAATGAAACAACCAGAATAACTATCAAACCGGGAATCAGTTTATACTATTTATTACAAAGCACTTAACAATTCACTTACCCTCTCGGACACGAACGGCAACAAGGCCAACTGACAGCAAAACAATCCCCTCTTTTCCGGAATTATTATATATTTTTTATATACAACTTTATTTTTAAAGCGCTTCTGGAACACTCAGGAAAAGATTACGAAAAAACACACAATGCAATATTAGACATCAATGTCAGGGTTATATTTATTTCAAATTTCCCGCCATATACTATAAAACAGGATTATACATACCAACACTATTTCATATATCTTTTCATATACGAGAGATAACGCATTCACCCTGAACTGATGTCTCAAAACCGGAACAAAAGGAATACCGGCAGTAACATCCCGCCCCGTCGTGAAACACAAATACACCCCGGTCATACATTCAGAATACGCCAGAAAGACATTGTTCATTATCTTAAGAATCCCGACCTGTCGGGACAACACAGCCATCCGGTTTCGGAACAAATTAACAGGGATAACCGTCAAGACACCGATATAAACCCGACCAGAGTAATGAAACTCCCCGCCGCAAGCAGCGGGGTATCTGTTTATAGGAATACTAACATTCGCCACAAGTGGCGGGGAATTTATCCCTGAGAGATTAAAACTCACCCCATTGCCGCTCATCACCGTTCACGCTCTTACATTATTCTGCAGATCACTACTGTTCTGCAGATCCTCCTGCACAAATATCATCAATCATTATTGTCTGCAGCGGCCCTGCTGACAGAGGGTGTACTGCTGAAGCGAATCACCCATTGATACGCTGAAAGGTCCCGTCGGAGTTTTTCGGGGTTAATACCAAAAGTTTTGGCTAAAGGCAGAAAAACTTTGATAACATCATCGGTTTTTTCAGGCATCATGGTACGTGCACCGACATCAAGAACTGACCACCCTGATTGACGAAAAAGCTGGATTGCTGTTTCAAGAGTAAAAAAACGAAGATGCGTCCTGTCAAGCAAACCCTCGTCAGTATAATCCCAACGCCCATGAAGCTGTTGCAGCAAAACACTCCAATGCGATACATTCGGAATGCAGGCAACACCTGTGCCGCCCTCTGTCATCCGGTTACGCAGTTCAGAAAGGACGCTCCAGGGATCGGGAAGGTGTTCGATAACATCTCCCAATATGAGAACATCAAATAATCTGTTACCACGCACGTTGTCAATGGCTGAACGTGTTTCAGCACTGCCGATATCGCCAACAACGGTGTGCGTGAGGTAAGGAACAGCTTCACGGGCAACCTCTTCAACAATCTCAACGCCAAAATAATCAGCACCGGGATTTCTGGTTCGGTATGCCCGAGCTAATGAACCTGTTCCGCAACCGATTTCGAGCACGAAAGCAGCAGCAAGCGGAATTGCATCAAGAAGATCACGATTAACTCTTGAATAATAGGAGTCTGCCATAAAAAAATTCCCTGTGCTTGTTCAAAAATAATATCTTAATTTTTCAGCTACCGTTTTTTTGCCTGCGTATAATGCAACAGGCCTATCATCAGAGAGAACATCAGAAAATCTCCACTTGTGAAAATTGAAGTAATCAGCGCCACAAAACACTCTGAAGAGGTTTTCTGGAACAAGTCCGCTCTTGGAATTTCACTCCGGCGGCTGCCTCACGACACAAGAGTAATTCCACGCATTACCTTTAATAACAGGAAAGGACTGCCGCTTATCTATAATGATGCGATTTTAAGCGCAAAAAACAGAAGTTTTCTTGTTTTTATTCATGATGATGTATGGATTGACGATTACTTCTTGTCTAACCGTATACGAGAGGGATTAAGTCAATTCGACATCATCGGTGTGGCTGGAAACCGAAAAAGAACCAGTCAGCAGCCTGCATGGTTATTCAACGACCTTCATTTCACCCGGGATGACAAATCCAATCTGACGGGGGCCGTTGCACATGCAAAACACCCGTTCGGGAATATCACGTATTTCGGAGAAGTCCCGGCTGAATGCGAACTGCTTGACGGGGTTTTACTTGCAGCACGAAAAGCCGTTCTTGTTAACGCAAGCTGCTTCTTTGATCCTCGATTTGACTTTCATTTCTATGATCTGGATTTTTGCCGAACGGCGAAACAAAAAAAGCTGACCCTGGGTACCTGGCCGATAAGCATAACTCACCAGAGCAGCGGAGTGTTCGGCTCGGAACAATGGAAAAGAAGTTATACGACATATATCGATAAGTGGGGGGAGTAATGTAATCCGCAACGTTCCTGAGAAAATCATCCGGCGGTCTGAAAAGTGGTATCAGCTATTCCGATCGTAATGCGGGATTAATCAGACATCTGCTCTGTTACAATAAGCGTATTCCGCATACCTTCAACCTCTGCTCTTCCTCTGTCGCAGAGTTGCGAAACTCTGCCTGATTTTTCGGGTGGCTGTAGTAGTTGCCAATGATGCCGGGAATTCGCTGCAGTTTCTTTTTGTTCTGTGCAAGCAGATGCCACCAGACGGCATCGCCGATCACACGTATCGAGGTGCCATCGCCAAACTGATATGGATATCTGCCCAAGGCCTGATGCAGGTGTGTCCGCCACATACAGGCAGGGCCGAAAGTACCGCGTAAACCTGTTCCGCTGCCCAATCGGGTGGGGTCACCTGCTGGAGGCCATGCAGGAACGAATGGCAGTTCGCTGGCCGGAAATGAAGATGTTACGGCGTCTGTATCCTCCTGGGTGTAGCAAATCTTCCAGTCTCCGCCAACCAGATCGCTTCCGGCATCAAGCGCACGCTCCATGACATCAACCGCATCCATGGCCAATCGATCATCGAGATTCAGGTTCATGACATAGGGAGTCTGCACCATCGAAAGTGCAAGGTTCCATGCTTGATATATTGACAATCTGTCAGACGCTATCATGACATGACCTTCAAGATAGTGCGGTGGAGTGTCGCCTCCATCGAAAACGTAGACACGATCAATCGGCCTGGTCTGCCTGTCAAGGTTGGCCATGTGTCCCTCCAGCAGATCAAAACGGTCTGGATCGCCATGCCAAACCGCGCAAATGACCGTTGTCCGCGGAAGCATCTTCAGCGATTTCTTTTTATAGAGCTGATCAGAGCCATGAAATTCAACTGCCAGCTCAAATCCCTTCTGTGCCATAAAGTCACGTATACGACCATCCCTGTATCTGTTCCCGATAGTAAAGAGGGAAATATCATACTGTTCAAAATCAAGGCTCATGAGGATCTTCAATTCCGACCCTTCAGTGTGAATGGAGCAATAATCGACCCTGGTGAGGTTGTGGATCTGAAGCAGATTTGTGAGGGTAGTCACAGGAACACGGATCACCCTCTTCTGAATCAAGACCCGGTCAATGTGTTCGACGTGACGCGGATCGTTGTTCTCAATCAAACCGCTCAACATCCTTGCGTCATTGGTCACATCCACATCAAGCAAATCGCCGATACCATTGTAGTCAGAAACACAGGTGTTGGCACAGGCAGCAGTCCGGAATCTCCTGAGCTTCTCGAACTCGCCTGGCAGCGGCTCAACGCAAAGGCCGGTCCAGCCGAGAGATTGCTCAAAAAAAAGCGTGTTAGAAAATGTTTTACCATCGTAAGCGCCAATATCAACAAAAATCCCGTCGCGTTTTCCATAGAAAAATCGCTCAAAAAGAAATTGGTCCTGACCAAATTGTGAGTAGAATTGCATAAATGAAATCAGAATTCTTAAAATTAATTTCACTGCCGCAACAGAAGTAGTGTCTATAATCCCGATAACCAGCGGACAGAAAAGTATTGATACCGGATATGTCGTATGCTGCCTACGTTATGCGCTCTATAAACAGATGATCGGGCGGCAGCCCCTCCTGATACCGCTCATACATCGCCCGGTACGCAGCTTCGATGTTCCGGGTAAATCGCCCGGTATCGAACAGCCTTGTCGTCAGGCGGTTCCGCTCAAGCTTCTCTCTCGTCGCCCGCAACTTTTCGG
>JAAXUM010000274.1 GCA_013336025.1 Chlorobiaceae bacterium | reverse complement strand
GCTCAAGTCATGCGTGGTTCCCAGCACCGGATAACTCCAGACCGATGTTATTTCCGGATAGACGTCATCCAGAAAGCCGGCAATCTCATACATACCCGCCAGCTCGATGGATTCAGCAACAGCCCGCCCATGTCCGCCGGCACCGACGATCAAAATCTTTTCCATGAGCTACTAACGTCAAACAGATTTAAGAATCCAGCATATTTTGCAGACAATCACTTTCGATAAACTATTCCATCAATCCAGAATCGACGCGCTTCAATGCGTCACCCCGTCGCTTTTGGCAACCTTGAAAACAGTCAGAAATACTATTTTCATATCGAAAAGAAATGAACGGTTCTTCAGGTAATATTCGTCGTAATCAACCTTTACAGGAATAGGCAACTCGTCACGTCCGTTGATCTGCGCTGGACCTGTAAGGCCTGGATTAATTTTGTGTACCCCCTTTTTTGTCCTCAACGCAATCAGATCGTCCTGATTAAATAGAGCAGGTCTTGGTCCAACAATACTCATATCACCCTTTAGAATGCTCCATAGCTGGGGAAGTTCATCAAGACTCGATTTACGCAGAAACTTGCCTATCGGGGTAAGAAATCGCTCTGGATCATTGAGAAGATGAGTCGCCACAGCAGGAGTATCGATCCTCATGGTACGGAATTTTGGCATCTTGAAAATCGTGTTATTGATTCCGACCCTGTCCGACCAATAGAGTACAGGCCCTTTCGAAGTAATCTTGACCAGCAACGCAACAACAAGCATCGGCACACTCAGAAATATGACGGCAATCAGTGCCATTGTAACATCAAAAATCCGCTTCATACGAGACAATCATCAATATTTCATTGTACTAGCAGCGATAACAAAATATATTTTCCACATTATCTAAGATGCATGCCGCTTCTACCGATGACGTAACCTGTCATCGGTCATTAATTTTTTTAATAGATGCTGAAATTGGAAAAACCGAAACATCTACAAAGCAAAATCAAGCCAAATGGCGACTGCCGCATGATTAAGGCGTATCTGAACCGGATTTATTTTACTGCTAAGTGGTATAAATCGGGATCAGAAAAAAATCAATACGCTCTCAATCAATGACTATAATATCATCGACGTTTTTTTCAATGGTATAATGTTTAGAACATGCGCTCATCAATTGACCAAGAAAATTTACACCAACTTCAAATGGCTTAGGCGAAGTTGATTTTTCAGTAGAGAAACCCAATCATACGCCCACAAAGGATACGTATATGGCAGATCAGAGATTAAGAAAGGAAAACCGTTTTATATCGCTATTACAGGTCATATTTCACAAATAGCGATATTTTTATCGACAGCAATCTTGTTCTATTTATATATCCTAAAACAAATCGTTCATCCATCCCTCAAGCCTGTCCATGAGAAGTTCACGATTAAAATTCTTTTCACAATACGATCTTCCTGATTTCCCCATTTCTATTCGTTTTTCTTCCGGCATACGGTACATTGCCAACACCGATTCAGCCAAGGCCTCAGGATCTTCAGGCAGTGAAACCAAACCCGCACCAGACTCCTTCAACAGACGGCATCCTTCGCCGTCCAGAGCTGCCAAAATAGGTTTACTGCAAGCCATGTATGACTGAATCTTGCCAGGAACTGTCAATGAAAAAATCGGATCGTTTTTTAGTGTAACAAGCATTGCATCTGCAGCCGCAAAAAATGCAGGCATCGCATCAGATGGAAAACGCCCAAGCAAATGGACACATCGAGAAAGGTCTTTCAAAGAGATCTGCTCTTTTACCCATTCAAACCGCCTCCCATCTCCGAGAATTATCCAGTGAATATCCGTATATGTCTTCAGAAGATCCGCAGCAGCCAGAATTGTTCCAAAATCCTGTGAAGCACCAACATTTCCGGCAAATATTACCCGAAACCCCCTCGGCAACTGCTCAATTTTTTCATGAGATAATATTTCGGCTGAATTATTGTTTATATACTCCGGCTCATACCAGTTAGGGAAATAATCTATACGATCTGAGCTAATATCTTTTGCCTTTATACTATCAATAAATCCCTTGGAAGAAACTAATATTTTATCAGCATTTTGGTAAATATAACGAACAACTTTGTCCATAAAATTAAGGATGCGTTTATCACTGACAGCTCCGCTTGCCGAAAGGCTTTCCGGCCATAAATCGAGAATCCATAATATTATCGGAGCTTTCAAGAGCTTTTTCACTCGTATCGCAGGAAGTCCGACGGTAACCGGCGATAACTGGCAAACAAAAATCAGGTCGTATTTCCCTTTTATAAGAAAAGGCGAAAGAAGACTTGCAAAAAACGCAAATGAGAGGTAATTGAGTAAAAGTGAAATACCGCCACCATTACCACGTGGAAACAACGGGACTCGAACAACTTCGGCACCGCAATATTTCTGCCGCATATTTCGCCATAAACCATACCCTTTAAAATATTGTCCTTCGGGGTAGTTTGGAATCCCAGTTAATACGGTGACCTGATGGCCTCTATCAGTCAAAGACCGTACCAGATCATTAATTCGAAAATTTTCCGGCCAGAAATACTGGGAAACAACTAATACACGCACAAATGGCTGTTTAATATTTTTTCCAAACCACCCGGTTCACGTAATCGGTATAACTGTGAAGCAGCCTGACAACCTTGTCAGATACGTTCGACACCGAATAATCGGCAACCTGAAGCAAGTTTCGTTGCCCTCCGCGCGGCTGGGTTTCGAGAATTGCCAGCGCCTGCATTGCCCGATCCGGTTCGAGGCCGACCATCATGACGCTCGCCTCCTCCATACCCTCAGGTCGTTCATGAGCCTCGCGGATATTGAGAGCGGGAAAGTTCAGGATCGAGGACTCCTCGGTAATGGTGCCACTGTCCGAGAGCACCGCCTTTGCATGCATCTGCAGATAAACGTAATCGCAGAAACCGAGCGGCTTGAGCAGTTCAACCTGCTCATCAAACACCACCCCGCTTGACTCGATCCGCTTGCGGGTTCGCGGATGGGTTGAAACGATCACCCGTTTGCCATAGTCGTTGGCAAGCGCGTTCAGGATAGCCACCAGCCGATTGAAATTCCAGTCGGATTCGATATTCTCCTCTCGGTGGGCACTCACCAAGAAGTAGTCGCCATGCATCAAACCCAGGCGTTTGAGAACATCAGAGCGATCGATCTTTTCACGGTAATGCGAAAGCACTTCA
>JAAXUM010000273.1 GCA_013336025.1 Chlorobiaceae bacterium | reverse complement strand
GGCGTAGAGCCCATACCTGAAAATCTGTTGCTGAACATTCAGCGCTGTATTCCCCAATTGACCATCATCAATGGATACGGGCCGACTGAAACCACTATATGCGCAACCCTTTATACCGTTAACTCCAAGAGTCATCGCCACGAAACCACTCCTGTTGGCAAAGCGGTGCAGAATATGCATCTCCATCTTCTTGATGAAGCGGGTGAACCGGTTGCTGCTGGTGAAACGGGTGAGGTATACATTGGCGGAGTTGGCGTGTCACGAGGGTATCTGAACCAGCCGGAGCTCAATGAGTGCCGGTTTATTTCGGATCCCTGTTATAAGGAAAAGGGATATCGCATGTATCGTACCGGTGATCTTGCCTTTTTTCTTCCCGACGGAGAGCTTGCTTTTGTCGGACGAAAAGATTTTCAGGTCAAGTACATGGGTTACAGGATTGAGCCTGGAGAAATTGAAACGGTATTGAAAAGTCATGCTGCAATCAGAGATGCTGTTGTGATGCTTCGGGAAGACGAACCCGGCTTGAAAAAAATAGTGGCGTATTGTGTTTCTGAAACTTCCGGTACCGTCAGCCCGAAGGAGCTTCAATCGTTCTTGGGACGGTCACTTCCAGTCTATATGATTCCGACCGTCTTTGTTTTTCTGAAAAAAATTCCAATGACTCCCAATGGGAAGTCAGACAGAAAGGCCTTGCCTGCTCCCGGAAGAGAGCATTATCTGGCAGGAAGGGATGTACGCTATACTGCTCCGGAGAGTGTTATTGAGCAGGATCTGGAGGCTGTTTTTTCCGGTATTCTTGGTATAGGCACTATCGGTATCGATGACAGTTTTTTCTCTCTTGGTGGTCATTCGCTTATGGCAACCAGACTTTGTTCGCAAATACGTATGCGCTGGAATGTCAACATCCCTCTTGCCTTTGTGTTTGAACATCCAACAGTGAAACAGATTGCCGACGAGATAGTTCGAAAAGAGAGAGTGCTCGATGTTTCTTGCCCTATAACAGCATCTGAGGCTGATCGTACAGATTTCCCTGTTTCATTGATTCAAAAAGGGCTCTGGCTCTTTCAGCAGTTTCAGGAAGAAGGGACATTATTCAATATTCCTGTTGTTGTGTACTTTTCCGGCTCCATTCGGGAGCCACTGCTCAAAAAGTCTCTTGATTTTCTGACTGATCGGCACGAGTGTCTGCGCACTGTCTTTGAGATTGAGGGCGAAGAGCTTCTTCAAAGAGTATTGCCGGCCATGCATGTTGAGCTGACGGTGAAGGATCTTTCGGTTTATAACCAGGACAAGAGAGCCGCAGAGCTTGAAAGAATCAGAAAAGAAGATGGGCTTTACCGGTTCGAACTCAACAAGGGGCCGCTGATAAAGCTTTCTCTTGTCATATTGGGCGAGAGTACGTCTCAACTGTTTATAACTTTTCATCATCTGATCATTGACGGATGGGGGGCCTCCGTTTTTTTCAGGGAGTTAGCAGGCTGTTATGAAGCATTTTCCAGGGGCAATATGCCTGCACTGCCAGATAAAAAGATCTCTTATGGTGATTTTTGTCTGTGGCAGCTTGAGCGAATAAAAAGCGAAGAGTTTTCAATGCAGATTCGCTACTGGGTTGAACGATTAAACGGATATTCATTCATACAGAATATTCCGCACGATTATTCCAGGCCATCAATGCCCTCTTTTTTCGGGGCAAGGTGTGCATTTTCCATTTCTCCTGAAATCACGAAGTCCATCAATGAATATTGCCTGCGGAACAACTGCACCATGTTCATGTATTTAATGACAGTTTTTCAGATTCTTATCCAGAGATATTCCGGAAGGAGTGGGATTATCACAGGAACGACCATTGCCAATCGCAACCTTTCAGATACAGAAAATATTGTAGGTTTACTGGCAAACAGTCTGGCGATCAGTACTGATTTCTCCGATGATCCGCAGTTTACAGAACTTCTCATGCAGGTCAGAAAAGTTTCGTTAGAGGCATTTGACCATCAGGATGTGCCGTTTGAGATTGTTGTTCAAAACGTTGTTCAAAAGCGGGAAAGGAGTTATCACCCGGTTTTTCAAAATCTTTTCATTTTTCAGAATACGCCGCCTCCCTTTTTTCATGCCGGTGATGTGGATTTTGTTTATGAAGAGATTGGCAACGAGACGGCCAAGCTCGATCTGTTACTGAATGCGGAGATCAGAAAAGAGTCTCTTTCCTGCTGGATTGAATACAATACGCGCCTTTTTAATGCTGATACCATTGAGAGAGTTGCGAGGGATTATATCTGGATTGCGAGTCACGCACTCCATGAAACCGGTGAGCCGGTTTCAACCTGGCTTTTTCCCTCCATTCCGGCGAGCAATTTTTATGCCTCTGAAGATAAGCCCTTGGCAGCTTCCTGCTGCCATTATCTGTTTGAGCAGCAGGCTGAACGGACGCCAGACAATATTGCTGTATGCTGTGATGCTTTTCAGATTACCTTCCGTGAACTTAATGAAAGGGCAAATCATCTGGCACATCTGCTCATGCAAAGAGGAGTCGGGCCAGATATTCCTGTTGGTCTATGTTTGAACCGAAGCGCATATCTGGCAGTCGGAATACTTGGTATTTTAAAAGCCGGAGGGAGCTACGTCCCTCTTGACAGTCAATATCCGGAAGAGCGCATTATATATATGGCTCGTGATTCGGGTATGAGGATTGCCGTTACCGACGCTGTTTCTGCACACGTCTTGTCGTTCGACAGAGAGATTGACCTTGTTTTGCTTGACAAGTTGGAATCAGTTGAATCAGAGCACTCATATGGCAATCCTGGTTTCCGGGCAGGAACTGAAAACATAGCCTATATCATGTATACCTCCGGAACTTCCGGAACACCGAAAGGTGTCATGGTTCCTCATAGAGGGGTAACGAATCTTGCTGTATCAGCAGTAAATAATTATGCTCTGACAAGTAGCGACAGGGTGCTTCAATTTTTTTCTGTAAGTTTTGACGGGTCTGTTGAAGAGATATTCATGACCCTTGCCGTCGGAGCAACACTTGTAATAAGAACATTTAATGCTGCAATTTCGGTAACTGATTTTTTATCCCGTCTTGAAAAAAATGAGATTACCGTCCTTGATCTTCCCACGGCTTTCTGGCAAGAGCTTGTCCATGGTGTTTCAATAACCGGCACAAAGATTCCGAATTCTCTCAGAC
>JAAXUM010000272.1 GCA_013336025.1 Chlorobiaceae bacterium | reverse complement strand
TGAACAGCACGAAGCATGGAAAAAGCTGTTGACAACCTATATCGAGAGGCGCGCTGCTATTACGCTTGTTGTGCTGCTCATTGATTCCCGCCACCCGGCCATGCAGTCAGACCGGGAGATGATCGATTATCTCACCTATCTGGGTAAACCATACGGGATTGTACTTACCAAAGACGACAAGCTTACCCAGAGTCAGCGCATCAATGCCCGCCGTGTAATTGAAAATTCTGCTTTGAATGCCGAATTTATTGTAAATTATTCATCTTTTTCATCAAAAGCCAGACTTGAACTTCTGGCGTATCTTGCCAAATACATCCGTTAAAACAATCGTCGTGGAATCACCATCATTCAGTAAACCAGTCCAGTCAGCAACCGTGATTGTCGGAACACAGTTCGGTGATGAAGGGAAAGGGAAACTCGTTGACTATCTGTCGGATAAATACGATATCGTTGTCCGCTATCAGGGCGGTGCAAATGCAGGTCATACTATCTGTTTCGATAATAAAACAATTGTTCTCCATCTGCTTCCTTCCGGAATTTTTCATGAAGGGTGCGTCTGTGTGATCGGTAACGGTGTTGTCATTGATCCAGCTGCGCTGCTTGATGAAATCCGCAAGGTTGAGGAGATGGGCTACGAGGTAAAAGGCCGTCTCTTTATCAGCCACAACGCTCACCTTATCATGCCCTACCACAAGCGGCTTGATTCGCTTCACGAAGATGCACAGGGTGATCAGAAAATAGGAACGACAGGAAGGGGAATAGGCCCAAGCTACGAGGACAAGTTTGCCCGAAAAGGGATAAGGGTTGTCGATCTTCTCAATTCCGAAGTGCTTCAGGAAAAGCTGAGGGATAATCTCGCGGCTAAAAACAAGCTTCTGAAAACCATCTACGAAAAGGAAGAGTTCGATATCGATGCAATGGTTCAGGAGTATGCAGAGTTCGACAAGATTATCGATCCTTATGTTACCAATACGCAGCTCTATCTCAACCGACAGCTCAAGGATGGTAAAACCGTTCTGCTCGAAGGTGCGCAGGGGTGCCTGCTCGATGTCGATCACGGAACCTATCCCTATGTCACCTCTTCCAATCCCACCTCGGGCGGCGCCTGCACCGGATCGGGAATTGCTCCGAACTATATCGGCAAAGTCATTGGCGTCTGCAAGGCATACATGACCAGAGTGGGTAACGGGGCATTTCCTTCAGAACTGTCAGATGAAACCGGTGAGCGCCTTGGCGATATCGGTCATGAGTTCGGTGCAACAACAGGGAGAAAGCGTCGTTGCGGATGGATTGACCTGGTAGCGCTTCGCTACTCTCTTGCTGTCAACGGCGTAACGGAAATTGCTCTTACAAAGCTTGATGTGCTCGATACCTTTGAAGAGATCAGTGCCTGTACCTCCTATATGCTCGACGGAAAAGAGATACTGGATTTTCCTACCGACCATCAGACACTGTCGAGAGTCAAGCCGGTATTTAAAAAAATGAAAGGCTGGATGGCCTCCAACGCCAGCGCACGAACCTTTTCTGAAATGCATTCAGAAGCAAGGAACTACGTAACCTTTCTTGAAGAGGAACTGCAGGTGCCGGTTACCTTTATCTCGGTAGGCCCCGGTCGTGACGAGACGGTATTCAGATAACCTTCGAGTTTATTTGCCATGGCACTGATGGATATCACGGTTGTTCCTCTCGACAACAGAGATGGCGGTTTGAGCAGTTTCGTAGCCGGTTTGCAGGAGATACTGGCTGAATGCGAATGCAGCTACCTGTTGCATGACATGGGCACGACGATAGAAGGGCCGGCTCCGATGCTTTTTGACCTTGCGCTCAGGTTGCACGAGTATTCGTTCACCAAAGGAGGAGAGCGAGTCTATACAGTTATGAAAATCGATGACCGAAGAGACAGGACGGTTCATCTTGGTGAAAAAAGTGCCTCCGTGAAAGCAAAAATAGCCCCTGCAACGGCGCTGTGAAAGTAGGGGGATTGGCGAAAATGTTTTATCTTCACTTTCTTTAAAGGGCATCGGTACAAAATCGATACCAGGATTGTGATTGTAACGCTTTCGCAGCCCGCCGCAGAATGGCGATGTTGCGGGCAGTAATTATCAGGAGAAAATCTTCATGATGCAGGTTCCCGGTGATGTTCAGATAATCAAGGAAGACAACGTTACACACAGTTTCTGCGGTCTGGCCTGTGTAGGCTGGATGTATCAGAAAATCAAGGACAGCTTTTTTCTTATCCTCGGCACGCATACCTGTGCGCATTTTCTGCAGAACGCTCTTGGCATGATGATTTTTGCCAAGCCCCGTTTCGGTATTGCACTCATCGAAGAGGGTGATCTTTCAAAGCATGAGCCGACGCTTGAGGAGATTATCAGTGAAATAAAAGCTGACCACAACCCCTCAGTGATTTTTCTTCTTTCCTCGTGTACACCCGAGGTCATGAAGGTCGATTTCAAGGGTCTGGCCAATCATCTCAGTACGTCCGAAGTTCCGGTTCTCTTTGTTCCTGCCAGCGGTCTGGTCTACAACTTTACCCAGGCAGAGGACTCCGTTCTGCACGCTCTTGTGCCATTCTGCCCCGACGCGCCTGCCGGCCAGAAAAACGTGGTCTTTCTGGGATCGGTTAATGACGCTACGGCTGATGATCTCAGGGCTGAAGCAGAAGCGCTCGGTATTCCTGTTGGAGGTTTTCTTCCCGAATCCCGCTTCGACAAGATGCCTGCTATAGGGCCCGATACCATCCTTGCACCGGTTCAGCCCTATCTTTCACGTGTGGCCGTCAAGCTTGAACGTGAGCGTGGAGCTCGCGTTCTCCACTCTCTTTTTCCTTTCGGTCCCGACGGTACCAGAGCATTCTGGGAAGATCTCGCCAGGGAGTTCGGCATTACCGTTGATCTTCGTGATCGCGAAAAAGCCGCCTGGGAGAAGATTCAGAAACAGACCGGACTTCTTCGTGACAAAAAGGTTTTTCTCACAGCCGATACCATGATGGAGCTGCCGCTTGCACGCTTTCTCAAGAATGCCGGGGCAGATGTGGTTGAGTGCAGCAGTGCCTATATCAACAAGAAATTTCATGCTCGTGAGCTCACAGCCCTTGAGGGTGTCAGAGTTGTCGAACAACCGAACTTTCATCGTCAGCTTGAAGATGTCACGCGTATCCAGCCCGATCTCATCATTACCTCGCTGATGTCCGGCAAACGGGTTGGCGGTC
>JAAXUM010000271.1 GCA_013336025.1 Chlorobiaceae bacterium | reverse complement strand
ACGCTGTCGCGCTGTTTCTCTTTCCTGAAGCAGGCGCGATGCTCCACATGACACAAAAACAGTTCGGGCTTTGGGCTGCAATTGCTATCCATGATACCAGTTCCGTGGTTGGAGCCGCCAGCAGATGCGGCGATGAGGCTCTCAGGATTGCAACCACAGTAAAGCTTGCCAGAAGCCTGTGGATCATACCGGTAGCCGTCATCACCGCCCTGTTTTTCCGCCAAAAGGTACATGAAATAAAAGTCCCGTGGTTTATAGGTCTGTTCGTTGCAGCCATGCTTGTCCATACCTATTTGCCGGCGCTCCGACCTTTTACCCTGCTCATGGCGCCCGCAGCAAAAACAGGACTTACTGTTACGCTTTTTCTGATCGGGGCCGGTCTGTCGCGTGAAGTATTGAAAAATACAGGATGGAAACCTCTATTGCAGGGTACTCTTACGTGGATAGCCATTTCGATTGCCTCGCTGCTCACGGTTCTCTTTACGAGTTGAGGAAAAAATAAAATCATCTGTCATGTTCTGATAGTGACCAACTTGCGAATGCCAGAGAGAAAACTCCTGTCGGGCTTGTTCGAAACAGGATGGCAGTACGCCTGAAAGGTTAAGAATCAGGGCTTTTCTTCCATAAAATGTACCTTATTGTAGGTTTTTCGCGAACTATCTCCCTATTTGTCAACATTGGCCACAATGCAATACAGGGTGATCACAAATAGTCAAACCATCCGGCCAGAGGGCCATAATTATATATATGATTATTATTTAAACACTTAACCAATTATTTTTCCATTGCCGGTACCACATGGATCGTCTTCGGCACGTTTCTTGCAAATAGAAAAGGGTATGTCATCATCATTGAGCAGTTGAATTCCTGAATACCATGACAAAAACAGCTCTTTCTTAGAAAGAAAGTAATCGGTATATCAGCTTTGGCATACACACCGTTATAGTCTTGCGGAAATAAAGATTGCCGGAAGAAATCCCGAAACGAAAACAAATGGATTCGATCAGCAGCTTTTCTGAGCACCGAAAAAAACAGTTTGTACGACTGACCTCTCCGTACCGGCAAAAATGTTGAGATTAAAAAGATTATTTGAAAATGGATAGAGAAAAACTTGTTGCACCGAATCCATTGGTGCTGAACCCTGTATATATCAAATCATCAAAAAGTCACATGAAATGCTTCATCATCAGCCAGGCTCCACATCTCTACCTTATATGCGAAGGAATGAGTCCATGAAACCTGTCATAGCCAATCACTCCAGCTTCAACGAAGCATCGCGGCACCAGTTCGGGCGAATACACCTCCCCGTTGCGCCAAAATGCAATATCCAGTGTAACTACTGCAATCGTCAATATGATTGTGTGCACGAAAACCCCCCCGGCATCACAAGCAGGGTACTGGCACCTCAGCAGGCACTTCAATACCTCGATCAGGCTATGGCGCTCTCCCCGCACATTACGACGGTGGCCATTACCGGCCCGGGAGATCCGTTTGCCAATCCTGATGCGACGATGGAAACGCTTCGGCTGGTAAGGGAAAAATATCCCTGGATATCGCTTTGCATAGCAACCAATGGGCTTGCAATTCTTCCCTGGATAGATACGCTTGCCGCCCTTCAGGTCAATCACGTTACCATGACCATTAATGCTGTCGATCCGGAAATCGGTGCTGAAATTTATGCGTGGGTGCAGTATAAGAAAAAAATGTACCGCGATCTGAATGCAGCAAAGCTTCTTATCAAGAAACAGCTTGAGGCACTAAAACGGCTTAAGGAAGCCGGATTTTCCGTCAAGGTCAACTCAATAATCATTCCCGGCATCAACGACATCCACGTGATAACCGTCGCATCGAAGGTTGCTGAACTGGGAGCCGATATCCTGCACTACCTTCCCTTTTACAATACGAAAGAGATCGTCTTTGAAAATCTGACAGAACCTTCAGCAGAGATGGTGAGGGAGATACAGCATGCAACCAGCAAATTCATACCGCAGATGAAACACTATCTGTGGAGCATGGCTCATGCCGAAGAGATGCAGTTAAAACCTGCAGAAACAGCGGCATTACCTGAAAAAACACCGGTATACCGACCATACATTGCCGTCAGCAGTCTGGAGGGCGTTATGATCAACCAGCATCTCGGCGAATCTGAGCGCTTCCTGATATACACTATGGATGCCACAGGTAAGTGCACTCTGGTCAATGCAAGAAAAGCACCTCAAGCAGGCGGCGGGGAACAACGGTGGAATGAGCTGGCTGAAACCTTGAGCGATTGCCGGACGATTCTGGTCAGCGGTGCAGGAGAAGCACCAAAAAAAGTGCTCAACAGACATGGTATCGAGGTGATTGTCATTGAAGGTGTTATTAAAGAGATCGTCGTCGGAATTTTTTCAGGTCAGGATCTTCAGGAGTTGATAAGAAAAAGTCAAATACACGCAGGCAGCTCAAATTGCCGCGGAACAGGAAAAAAATGCGGTTAAGAATAAGCCGATGAAACAAATGTCCCCTTTTTTTAAAGAACGTTATAACAATGATTACATATCGGGACAACTGGAGAAAAAGCATCATTCGCAGGTATTCATTTTATCAACTCAGGCAAACTCCTTGATAAACGCTTTTGTTTTCACGCAAAAATAAAACTGCTATGATCAGCCACATGGAGAAATCAAGGCATTTTTGTTCTGCAAAACGATTTGCAGTAACCGATACGGTATTACATACCGCTGCTCTATGCCGTTCAGCAATGCTGCCGCCATTGTTTCAAATAAGTAAAGTGGTCACTGAAAGTGAAAATCTGTCAGATACGCTCGCCCTTCTTCTGAAAATAATGAAAGAGGATATGGAGGTAATGAGAGGAACCGTAAGCCTCTTCAACAGCAGAACCGGCAAAATCTTTATTCATGACAGCATCGGGCTAACCAAAGAGGAAGAGACTCGGGGAATATATTCGATAGGCGAAGGGATTATTGGAAAAGTTGTGGAAACCGGTGAGAAAATCGTTGTCCCGCTGATCAGCGAAGAGCCTGCTTTTCTTAACAGAACCGGATGTTTATCCGTGCTTGACTATTCGGAGCGCTCTTTTGTCTGTATTCCTCTTGCAAGAGGGAAAAAAGTATTGGGTGCCATCAGCATAGAGCGAATTTATACTGATCCCGAGTTACTTGATTACGATGTTGAGATACTTGGAATTATCGCTGCAATGATAGCTCAGGCAGTTGAAC
>JAAXUM010000270.1 GCA_013336025.1 Chlorobiaceae bacterium | reverse complement strand
CCGGCTCATGAATCTGCTGCTGTACCCAGGGCGCGGCAAGACGGCTCAGTCTCAATGCCTGCGCGAGCACCATGCCGAACAGCGCGAGCGCAGGAAGAAGAACCATCAGCACCAGCGCAAGAATGGTGACGCCTGCACTGAGGTTTTTGTTGCCCCGAAACCAGCGTTCTAAACGGTGGTAGAGCGGCATGAGCAGCGCTGAAAATATTGCCGCCATCAGAAGAGCCATGAGGAAATATCGAATCATGGCTATAAACACCGCGGAAATGAACAAAACAATAACGAGAAGAATGGTGCGGTTTGATTGTCTTATATCCATGCGTTTCCTTGTTGGTATTGAATTCAGAGCGCTCCGTCAGAGCCATTGTTCGCTGTAAGGACTTTCAAGAAGCCGGGCACGCACCATGGCCACAGCAAAAACACCTGCTGTTTCGGCACGGAGTATCGTGTGACCAAGTGAACTCTCAAGAACACCGCAGCTTTTGGCCGCCGAAACCTCTTCAGAGGTAAATCCGCCTTCAGGGCCTATGATGAAGAGTACATTTTTTTCGGCAAAATCAATCAGAGGATTCTGTTCTGATGACTCATGGGCAAGAATTCTCAAGTCATAACCATCACGGTCAAGAACGTTCCTGAACGATTGTGGTTCATGGATACGGGGCAGAAATAATCGCTTTGATTGACGGGATGCCGAGAGCACGATACCCTGCCAGCGATCCAGCTTACCCTGTACCCTCTCTCTGGGAAGCTGGGCAATAGTTCGGGCAGTAATCATCGGAATAATTGCCGTAACGCCGAGTTCTGTTGCTTTTTCAAGAAAGAGGTCGAACCGGTGGGGTGCTTTTAATAGCGACATGGCTACCGTCACTGCTGTCCTGGGAGGAGAATGCGTCAAAAAGGTCAGAATATCGGCAGTCAGCCGATGTTTTGCGATCTCTCTGATCCTGACATGAAGACGGCTCCCGTTGCCGTCGGTAAGCAGCACCTCATCCCCCGGCTTTTTACGCACGACCCTGACAAGGTGGTGAAATTCATCCCCTTCCAGAGTAACCTCTGTTCGACTGCTCTCGAGGTTCTTCGGTGTTGTATAAAATAGTTCCATGGTCAAGTGATTACTCTTTTGCGGCAAGCGCAAGCGCACCGAGGTGGATGGTTTCAGCACCGCCTTTCCGTAAAGCCTGTGCGGCTGAAACCATTGTCGCACCGGTGGTGACAATATCATCAATGAGAATCACCCTGCGCGGGATCTTCCCCTTGCCCGGCTCAAAAGCACCAGCAAGATTGTTTTTTCTCTGGCCAAGCGTAAGACCTGTTTGCGAACCGGTATATTTAACGCGCTGAAGCAGTCGGGGTTCTACCGGTTTATGCAGCACCGAGGCCACCCCTTCGGCAATTTTTTCAGCCTGGTTGAACGATCGTTCAATCAGCTTCAATCTGTTCAACGGCACAGGAACAAGACAGTCAATCGCATCGCAATCCATACCGGATGACACAATAAAGCGCCCGAGTTCTTTACCGAAAAATATACCGAGATTAAAGAGACCCTGATATTTCATGGCATGAACGGCCTGCTGCAGGGCGCTGTGTTTGTGAAAAACATATCGGCACCAGGCACGGTCAAAAAGCGTGTCCTCGCCGAAATGGCTTTCAATTGAACGAAGAAAGGCACGTTCAGGAGCGGCTCCTTCCATAAACGGTTCAAACCCGTTAAAACACGCACTGCACAGATAGTGCTCTGACGGAAAGAGCAGACTATGGCATACCACACACACATTCGGGTAAACAAAATGAAGCAGTCGATTGTCCATACAACCACCATTTGCTGTCGTTACACAAAGCATAACGCTGCGGCACCGTACATCCCTGCCCTGTTGCCAAGCAGTGCCGGTACAATATCGAGACCTTCGTGCATGGAGGGCAGTGTGGAGCGACGGAGCCGCTCAAATGCAGGCTTGATAATCAGATCACCGGCAGCAGATATTCCTCCTCCGATAACAAATTTCCGGATATCCATCAGGGCGGTAACATTGGCCAGACCAACACCGAGAATACCCCCGACGCTCTGCCAGAGTGCAAGCGAGAGTGGGTCACCCTGCTTGGCAGCTTGTTCAAGATGTCGTGGAGAGAGCCGGGTAAAATCATGGGAGCAAAGTTCAGCAACAGCAAGGCATGCCGTCGGGTTCTCTTCTGCCATCCTGCGGGCAAGTTCAACGATGCGCTCTTTGCCGATAAGACTTTCAATAGTTCCGCGTATCCCCGCATGAACACTGGAACCCTCAAAATCAACAATCATGAATCCAACCTCTCCGGCAGTTCCGTTGGCTCCCCTGTAGAGCTCGCGATTCAGAATAATTCCTCCCCCGACTCCGGTTCCAAGCGTAACCATGAGAAAATCGCTGAAGTTCTTCCCTGCGCCATACACGGCCTCGCCAAACGCTGCTGCGTTGGCATCATTTTCAAGAATCACGGATGCCGAAAGATTCTCCTTTTCTTTCAGACAGTTCTGCAGGGCGTTACGCAGAGGAAAAACCGTCCATCCGGGAAGATTGGGAGGGTAACTCAGTGTCCCGCTGGTAACATTAACCGCACCTGGTGCACCAAGCCCGATCCCTGCAAAACCCGATACATCATAAAAAAGAGATCCCTGTTCTTTCAGGGCTGCAATTAAGACGGCAAGCTGTTCCACAATACCTTCCGGTCCGGAAGATGTGTCAGTCGGTATTGTCCGTTCAGTGACAATGCCCTCCTGTTCACCAACAACAGCAGCCTTGATTGCCGTACCTCCGAGATCAATACCGATAGCCCATCGAAACATATTCCTCTGCATGGTTCAGGTTAACTGTTGAAGGGCCTGAGAAATTTTCTCCCGTGCGTACCGGAATCAAAAAAATCGAGTATCTCAAGAACCTCCGGCTCAGGAGGAAAGTCCGTTTTAACTTTTTCAAGTGCATTTGAGAGCAGGAGACCGGACTGAAAAATAATCCGGTATACATCTTTGATCATACTGATCTTCCCCGCAGTGAAGCCTCGACGTTTCAAACCGAGCGCATTGAGCCCCTCATACCGAAACGAAGCATGACCTCCTGCCATAACAAAAGGCGGAACGTCAAGCGAAGCCCGTGCGATACCGCCCACCATCGAGTAACGACCGATCCTTACAAACTGGTGCACACCGGTAAGCCCTCCAATGACAGCATAATCGCCAACTTCACAATGTCCGC
>JAAXUM010000052.1 GCA_013336025.1 Chlorobiaceae bacterium | reverse complement strand
CGCTGAGGCTCACGATTTTATTCTCAACCTGCCAAAAGGGTACGATACCCGCGTTGAAGAGCGCGGCGTGAACCTTTCCGGCGGCCAGAAACAGCGTATTGCTCTTGCACGGGCGCTGCTCTCTTCTCCGGAAATTCTCATTCTTGACGACAGTACGAGCGCCGTTGACATTGAAACGGAAACCAGAATTCAGAATGCGCTCCATCTGAAACACAGAAGATGCACCACGATCATTGTTGCCCAGCGCGTCAGCACAGTGCTGAAGGCCGACAAGATCATTGTACTTGAAAAAGGACGGATTGCCGGTGAGGGTGACCATGCCATGCTGATGCAGACCTCGACGGTCTATCGCGAAATCTGCGACTCACAGCTGGGAAGCGAAACACTCTCTGAAAGCCCCGGCGGCAACAGAAAAAAGCAGGAGAAACAGCCATGAGCCTGCAACAGAACAACGCTCGAAACCCGCTTGCATCAATGCGCCACAGGGGCGCCGGAAACCCTGGCCGAATTGAAAAATCCCGAAACCCCAAAGAGGCACTCAGGCGTTTATCCGGATACCTGGCCCCGTTCAGAATAAAACTTGTCACGGTTTCCCTTCTCGTCATCATTTACACGGCACTCGGGCTTGCCGGGCCCTATCTGATGGGCGTAGCCATTGATCAATTTATTGCGGCAAAAAATGTTGCCGGTCTTGAAAAAATCGCTCTCCTGATGCTGCTGGTCTATCTTTTCTTTAACCTCTTCCAGCTCATTGCCGGATGGATTATGGCCAGCCTCTCCCAGAACGCACTGAAGCAGTTGAGCGGTGATCTTTTCGCACATATACAAACCCTGCCGGTCAGTTATTTCGATCGTAACCCGTCGGGCGGCCTGATGAGCAGACTGACCAACGATATCGATGCCATTAACCAGGCCGTCTCACAAAACGTCACCTCGCTCATAGCAAGCGTGCTCTCACTTGCCGGCATCCTTGTCGTCATGTTTCTTCTCGACGCATGGCTTGCCCTTGCATCCCTGCTTGTGATCCCGCTCATGATCTGGTTCACCCGGTTTGTTGCCCGCTACACCCGCAAAGGATTCAGGGAACTGCAAAAACAGCTTGGTGAAATGAACAGTGTCACCGAAGAAGCAATCAGCGGGCTTAAAGTGATCAAAGCCTTCAGACGTCAAGCAGAGGTGATCGAACGATTCCGCATCCATAACGACGGAGTTTTCAAAGCCGCCGTCGAAGCAAACAGCTATGCACTGCTTCTCATGCCGCTCACCAATGTTCTGGGCAACCTCTTTGTCATTGTCATTGCCGGTTTTGGCGGCTGGCTCGCCCTGAAAGATCTGGTCAGCGTCGGAGTTATCGCCACCTTTATCATCTATGGCCAGAATCTTGTGCAGCCTCTCCGGCAGCTTGCAAACATGTACAACGCCATTCAGGCCGCACTTGCCGGATCAGAAAGAATATTTGAAATCCTCGACATCCCCTCAGAATTCGGCGCTCCGTCCGAATCCGTACCTCCCGAAAAAGCAGGAACCATCCGCTTCGACCAGGTGACATTTGCCTATGAGGAAGGCACCCCCGTAGTCCGGAACATGACGTTTACAGCCGAAGCCGGGAAAACCATTGCGCTGGTCGGCCCGACAGGAGCCGGAAAAACCACGATCATCAATCTTCTGACCCGTTTTTATGACCTGCAAAGCGGCTCCATCACCATTGACGGCACCGATATACGCACGATCGGCAAGGAAGCATGGCGCCGGAGACTTGGACTGGTTCTTCAGGATACCTTTCTCTTTTCCGGAACAGTTCTGGAAAACATCCGTTTCGGACAGCTCAACGCCACTGACGATGAGTGTTTCCGTGCTGCGGAACTTGCAGAAGCAGACCCGTTCATCCGCCTGCTCCCCCAAGGCTACAATACCGTACTCTCCGAACGTGCAGGCAACCTGAGCCAGGGGCAGCGCCAGTTACTGGCAATTACACGGGTTATTCTTCTGAACCCCGACATTCTGATTCTCGACGAAGCGACAAGCAGCATCGACACCCGAACCGAACTCCGCATCCAGAAAGCGCTGCTCCGGCTCATGGCCGGAAGAACAAGCTTTGTTATCGCCCACCGGCTGAGCACCATTCGGGACGCCGACCTGGTACTTGTCATCGACAACGGAACCATTGTCGAACAAGGAACCCATCAGGAACTCCTTGAACACCAGGGAGTCTATTTCAACCTCTATATGAGCCAGTTCAAAGGGATGGCGATATAGAGTTTCTGCCACGAAACCCATTATTTGCCACAAATAATCAACCGGTTCAAAAGATCCTCTACCCTTCAGCGGTGCAAGATCGTTCGACAAGGACGGCAAACTTGCGGAGAATGCCTGATGCTTCGGGAGTATGCGTTACCTCCCGGAGCAGTGCAGACACATCGCAGCCGCTACGGGACAGCGAATCACGATCGGCATTGATGTAAGCCTGCATCACGGCTGCGGTGTATTCGGGATGAAACTGCACCCCCCATGCAGAGGTTCCGACGCGGAACGCATGGTGCGGATCGTGCGCATTCCGGGCAAGATTGACCGCGCCGGGCGGCAGCTCCAGCACACTCTGAGCATGAGTTGCATGAGCCCTGAAGGTTGAAGGGATATCCTGAAAAAGTAGATCGTCACCCGCTTCCGTCGTAAGGGTAAGCGTAACCGTACCGGTTTCGCTGCCCTTCGGGTGGTAGCCGACCTTTCCTCCCATAGCCCTTCCGAGAAGCTGGTGGCCGTAACAGATACCAAGAAACGGAACCCCTGCTCCGACCAGCAGAGGAATCCACGATTGGATGCCGACGCTCCACGGGAGGTTTTGGGTAACCATGGCATGTGAACCGGTAACAAGCACACCGCAGCACTCGTCGGGCAGCGGAAGTGGTTCGCCATGCACCGCATTAACCACCTCAACGGGAATTGAAAGCGGCCCAAGTGCCCGAATAATCCACTCTTCGAAATCGCCAAGCTCCGCAATCGTGGAAGCAAAGGTCGAACCGGCTTTGATGATGTAAAGCTTTTTCATCGCTCTTTTGACAGTTTTTTGTGAATCTATTGTTTTTCAGCCTGTTGCACAAACAAGGTTCGGCAAAAGCATGAAAGCTTTCAGCAGGCATCGTTGTACCTTGACCCGGAAAATGGAGGAAATCATCAGGAAAAGAGGCTGCAGAAAGAATATTTTGTTACCATGATATAGTTTTAAAAGCAGCGACCTCCTATAAAACAGCCGCTGCAGAGAGCGTCCATACATACGACCAAACAGCAATGCCATAAAAAACGACTCCCGCGCCAAAGCATGAAAGGATTTCCGGCTCTGTCGAGCGGGTAACCTTTTACAGCGAGGAGTCCGGATTCAGTGTTCTGAAGGTTCGGGTGAAAGGCAACCGCGACCTCGTATCGGTGGTGGGAACTTCACCGGCAATCTCTCCCGGTGAGTTTGTAGAGTGCCAGGGCATATGGCATAACGACCGGGTACACGGGCTCCAGTTCAAGGCTGAGCACATCACGGTTATTCCGCCAACAACCGCTTCAGGAATCGAGAAATATCTTGCATCGGGCATGGTGCGCGGTATTGGCGCTTTTTATGCAAAAACGCTCGTCAGGGAGTTCGGCGCAAGGGTACTCGATGTTATTGAAAACACCCCGGAAAAACTGCTCGACATTCCCGGCATCGGAAAAAAACGCCTCGACATTATCACAAAATCGTGGGCCGAACAAAAAGCCGTTCGCGACATCATGGTTTTTCTGCAGTCGCACGGCGTTGGCGTAGCAAGAGCATTCCGGATATACAAGACATACAGGGAAGATGCCATCCGCCTGGTAACGGAAAATCCTTACCGGCTTTCGCTCGATATCGAGGGAGTCGGTTTTCTCACCGCCGACACCATAGCCGACAAGCTTGGAATCGCGCAGGACTCTCTGATCAGGGCTGAAGCGGGCGTACGCCACATGTTGCAGGAACTTGCCACCGAAGGGCACTGTGCCGTACCGGCAGAACGACTCATTGCCGAATCGGCAGCCATGCTTGCTGTTGAAGTCGATATTGTCACCGAGGCAGTAAAACAACAGACAGAAAAAAAACATCTTTTGTGTGAAGAGATCGACGGCCGGCAGTGCCTCTACATTGCTCCGCTCTACCGCGCCGAGCGGGGAGTTGCCTCAGGGCTTCACCGCCTGATGGAGGGCCCCCTTCCATGGAAAGAGGTCAATCCCGATCAGAGCATTGGTTCGGTTGAGCAAAAAACAGGCCTGCTGCTCTCCCCTTCGCAGAAAGAGGCGGTGGCACTGGTGCTGAAAAGCAAGGTTTCCGTCATAACCGGCGGGCCCGGTGTCGGAAAAACAACGCTGGTCAACGTTATTCTTTCCATTATCAGCTCCCTGAATGTGAAGGTCTCGCTTTGCGCTCCAACCGGACGCGCAGCAAAACGCCTGTCGGAATCAACCGGACTTGAGGCAAAGACGATCCACCGGCTGCTTGAATTTGATCCGATACTGTTCAACTTCAAACGTGGCGAAGGCAACAAGCTCGATACAAACCTTGTTGTCGTGGATGAAACATCGATGGTTGACGTGATTCTCATGAACAAGCTGCTTCTGGCCATTCCCGACAAAGCGGCACTGCTTCTGGTCGGGGATGTCGATCAATTGCCCTCTGTCGGACCCGGCGCGGTGCTTTCGGATATCATCACCTCAGGGGTTATACCAACAGTGCGGTTGACAGAAATCTTCCGGCAGGCTGCCGAATCGAGCATTATCGTCAATGCGCACCAGATCAACCAGGGAAAAATACCGGTGAATGCTGATGGCGATGCGCTGACCGACTTCTACTTCATTCCATCGGCAACACCGGAGGATATTCATAGAAAACTGCTCACCATGGTCACAGAACGCATTCCTAAACGGTTCGGCTTTCACCCTGTCAGAGACATTCAGGTACTGACGCCGATGAACCGGGGCGGACTTGGATCACGCTCGCTCAATATCGAACTGCAGCAGGCCCTCAACAAAGAGGCGACGCCGCAGATTAACCGGTTCGGAACGACATTCTCTCCCGGCGACAAGGTTATCCAGATGGTAAACAACTATGACAAGGAGATTTTTAATGGCGATATCGGTCTTGTCGTATCAATAAATACCGATGAAGGAGTCCTCTCTGTTGAATATGACCGGCGGGTAATTACCTATGAATTTTCGGAACTCGATGAAATAGCTCTTGCCTACGCAACAAGCATCCATAAAAGCCAGGGTTCCGAATATCCGGCAGTCGTCATTCCGCTTGCCATGCAGCACTTCACGCTGCTTGAAAGAAATCTGCTCTACACAGCGGTAACACGAGGCAAAAAACTCGTTGTCATCATCGGTCAGCCTAAAGCACTTGCAACAGCGGTAGGAAATCACCGAGCGAACCAGCGACTGACCAACCTTTCGAGAAGGCTTGCTGAATGCACGGAAACCCCATGAAAAACCAGGCAGAAATCTCTTTGATGCAGCTTTTTTACTATATTTGGCGCATAGCTTATAGCGAACTGTTTTATTGTAACCATAACGTTACCGGTCATTTTTCAGGGCATGGGCCATGAAGCATCACTCTCTCATCTTTTTAACCGGATTCAGTGGATCCGGCAAATCAACCATCGGGCCGCTGATTGCCAACTCTCTCGGTTACGATTTTATTGATCTCGACCAGACCATTGAGGAAATTACCGGAAAATCGGTAACGAGAATTTTTGCCGAAGAGGGCGAATCATACTTCAGACAGCTTGAACTTGAGACCCTGAAAACAATTGCCGACAGGGAAGAACTTATCGTATCGCTCGGAGGGGGTGTGCTTGAAAACAATGAGTGCTATGCATTAATCAAGGAAAAAGGCACACTGGTTTATCTGAAATCAAGTTCAGGAACCCTTACAAAAAGGCTCTGCCATAAAACCGATCGACCGCTCCTGAAAAGTGAACAAGGTGGCAAGCTCTCAAACGGAGAGATTGAACAGAAAATAAGAGAAATCCTTGCCCGCAGGGAGCCGAGGTACAACAGCGCAACCATTACCGTTCAAACCGATACCGGGAGAATCGGTTCAACGGTCGAAGAACTGACCCGAAAAATAAACCGGTATGTACGAAAAACAACCGGGCACTCAAGGGCAAAATAAAACCAAAGCAACGTTATTCGTGAACACCATCGTCGTCAAAACACCGGTCACCCAAAATCTCGGAGAGCTCTTCAGCACGTACGGTCTTGCAAAAAAAACCGTCGTGCTGTTTGATGAAAACACCCGCAATCTTTTCGGCTCCGAGCTGCTCGATCTCCTCTCCGAACAAGGCTTTCAATGGCTTGATCTGGTAGTTCCTGCAAAGGAAACATCCAAGAGTTTCAGTACTGCCAACAAGCTTTACGGCAGGATGATCCTTGCCGATGTTGACCGTAGCTGGAACCTGCTTGCCGTTGGAGGTGGTGTCGTCGGCGACCTCGGAGGATTTATCGCAGCAAGCTACTATAGAGGGATTCCGATCATCCAGCTTCCAACCACCCTTCTGGCAATGACCGACAGCTCGATAGGAGGCAAGGTTGCCATCAATCATCCGCTCGGTAAAAACCTGATAGGTTTTTTCCATCTGCCGAGACTTGTCATGATCGACCCGACATATCTTAAAACGCTCCCCCTTCGGGAAATTTATGCCGGCATGGCTGAAGTAGTCAAGTACGGATTTATTGCCGATCGCGACTTCCTCTTCCGGCTTGACCGTCACTTCAGCGAGATTGTAAAACTCGAAGAGCCTTTTGTTACCGATGCGATACGACGAAGCGCAGAAATCAAGTCGGATGTCGTTGAAAAGGATTTTCGGGAAGAAAGCGGGCTCAGGGCTACCCTTAATTTCGGCCACACCTTTGCCCACGGACTGGAAAAACTTGCCGACTACCGATACCTCCGCCATGGCGAAGCTGTAACCATAGGCATGGTCTGCGCCCTCTCTTTGTCGCATAACCTCGGCTACCTTAATGGTGAAGAACTGGATCAGGGAGTAAGCATTCTCCGGAAATTCCGGTTTCCGAACGGGCTTGTAAAGCGACGATTTCTCGCGGAAAGCAGTGAATCACTTCTTGAGTATATGCTGTCAGACAAGAAAAAGCTTGACAGAAAGCTCCGGTTTGTCCTGCTGAAAAATCTTGGTTCAGCGTTTCTGCTTGAAGAAACCGTTGAAGACCACCATGTTCTCAAAGCAATCACGGAGGCGAAGGAGCTCTTCAAAAAAGCGCTGTCCTGTTAAGCCTGAAAAGATATCCTGCACCCCTGATCACGGCATGTTCATCATGCAGCGTCAGCGAATCGAGCAATCCGGCAATCATGGGTGCATTTCCTCCGGTTGCAATCACCACCGGACGCTCTTCACCATAGGTCTCCTGCACATGGCGGCCTATCTTTGAGATCAACCCCTCGATCTCCGCTACACAACCCCAGAAAATACCGTTCATAATGCACTCCTTTGTCGAACGGCCGATAAGCGTTGCTGAACGCTCAATACCCACAAGCGGAAGCTGTGCCGTGCGTTCGTGCAGTGCCCTGGATCGCATCTCAAGTCCGGGCATGATAAGACCACCAAGATAGTCGCCTTTTGAACCGAGCACATCAAATGTCAGGGCTGTACCTATATCAAGAGCAATAACCGCGCGATCGGGATAGCGTTGCCGGGAGAGTGCACACAGGGCAAGTCGGTCGGCACCGAACGATTCCGGAGCATCGTAATGAAGGGTAAAAGGAAGGGTGATACCGGAAGTCACAGAAAAAAACAAACCAGTCAGATATTTCTGCAGATGCCGCTGAATCACCCTGGTCGCAGCGGGAACAACACTGCATACTGCGACATCCTCCAACTCCCTGAAGGTTCCACGCAACTCTGAAAAGATGCCGGAAAGCAGACCTTCTTCATCGAGTGCGGCTGTCAGGAGACGTTTCACCACAAGACACTCATCACCATCGAGAACGGCAAAAGAAGTTGTCGTATTGCCGATCTCAACAACAAGAAGAAGCGAAACTGGAACGGAAGCTGACATGAAAATTTCCTCTCTGTGAGAGCTGCCGGTTATGGCAATTTTACAGCAACTCCGGTTCGTGCCGATAGTGCTGAAAGAAACCCCTGATAATCCTTCAGATTTCTTGTGACAAAAAGCGAATCTTTAACTTTTCCTTTACCGGCAACGATAAAAATTTTCGGGGGTGGATTATAGGTTACTGATTCCTGATAAATCGCCGTAATGGCATCAAGTTGCATTTTTTTCTCAACCCCTTTGCGATCAAGGTACAAGAGATTATCTCCGGAAATCTTGATTGAATCGCCATCCTGACCATGTTCACCCACAAAACGGGTATTGTAATAATTAGGCCCGCCAAGAGAGATGGTCGTCAGCACCAGCAGGAGCGCTGTTTTCCAGAAACAGCCAAGATCAACACCATAGGTGAATTTTCCATACCGAAAAAATATCAACCACCCTAAACCAAGCACAAGCATGCCAAGAAACCAGGTCACAACCCAGTAAAACTCGAGCCACCATGCCGGATAGAGCATCGGATACTGAAAAACCTCGGGCATATACAAACCTCCCAATGTTGAGCTAAGGAAAAATTAATGTTAAAAATAAGGGATAACTCGCCGTTTACAAGAAAATAAATTCTTCGTGTCAAACAGATAAAACACTGTAACCATCAAAAAACTCAGGGGGCTCAAATAAACGCGCGCCCTTGTCAAAGCTCTCCGCCGTGCCGATTTTCAAATACATATAAACCATGACATACTCTATGCTGTCTCATGATATATTTGGAAAATGAACATTTTCAACCGTC
>JAAXUM010000051.1 GCA_013336025.1 Chlorobiaceae bacterium | reverse complement strand
TCTTTTCCTACAGAAACAAACGGCTCGTGCAGCAGCCCCACCACCAGATGCTCGATGAACTCGCTTTTGGGCGATGAAATGGTGAAATGCAGCAGCCGCTCTCTCGTGCTCATGGTTCCATCCTCATGCATCTCCCACTTGCGCCGGTTTGCCGTATACAGCGGCGAAAAGGTAAACAGCTTGAACGCCCTGTTCTGCAGCCGGTACCCTTCAGCATGCAGCCGTTCGGCATACTCGCTTGAGCTTCGGTCAACAATGTTGTAGATGAGGGAGGATAGCAGATAGGAGTTATTGACCGGCAGCGTTATCGACGGATTGCGGTGAGATAGCTCAAGGGTTATGCGCATGGGTGAGGGCGCTTTTCAGTGATTGGTTAGGGCTTGTAAAGTTCAAGGTTTTCGTTAAGCGAGCAAAAGGAGAGGGATTGCTTATACTCATTGATTAACCCTTCTGCTAAACCGTGTTTATTTACAAACAAAAAGAATAATTCATCAACAACTCCACGCATGCATTCAGCATCGATTTTGATATCTGAATTTTCACTTGAAGAGATGCAATTATAATGAGCGATTGCATTTCTAGCCTTATTTACATTTTCATTGAGGCGTTCACCAAAGCCAGAAGCATTAAAATAAAATGGGTTGTCTTTAAAAAGAACGCGCCTTAGGTCTCCAAGCATTTTTATGCCTTTACAATTTCTTTTCTGCTTGAGCTCATTCCAATCTTTTTTGCAGCAGAAGCGTAACAATATCTCGACAGACTGCGCATAGCAGAGGATAGCTGTGCTATGCTTTTCATGCTCATATGCATCAGACCCACGACGGTATCTATCAATTGCCAAAGCCAACGCAAGTTGAGCGCTTTGTTGGTTATTGATGTTTTGATCGGCTTCTAAAGTAGAGCACTTGGCAAGCTCTTCAAGAACATTGCTGTGGTGTTTATCGCATCCTTTAAAAGGCTTCTCCTTAGCTTTTTGGTAATCAAATATTCGCCACTCTGTGTAACACTCAGCTGCTTTTTTCACTAATTCAAGCTGATTAATTTTTTCAGTAAGGCGGTACTTTTTTGCAATCTCTGGTTTTAGCTTGTCTATACATAGTTTAATAAACTTTACAACAGCAGGGAAATCAGCTTTATCCCAAAACTCTTTAATAAGCTTCTCTTCACGCACACCGAACACTTTGTAAGGATTTTCCAGCTTGTTTAGGAATTCTGAACCCCAAACAGGAAAGCCTTTATCAGTGTCATAGCTTGCATAATCAACATAGTAGATTGCGACCTTTTCAAAGAGTGAGGCTGCAAGAAAAGCGGATGCATCCATAGACTTTTTCCCGCCGGTAATGTCTATGGCGACTCGTTCAGGTGAAGAGGCTTTCGTGATTGCATCGCGCACGACTGAAAAAACGTGAGGCGCATCGGCAACTTCGAGAATTTCTTGATCGATTTTGGGATTGTAACCATCGCCATGACAAGCGATAAGTGCTTGAAGACGATCAAAAGCGTTCACATCTTTACTTCCTACCAAAGAGCTCTCTTTCGAGAAAAGGAAAAGCAAGTTTTTCGGTCTGAGAGTCAATACTGTGTGCATGATAGGCTCCAGCGAAAAACCTACAATCGACATCAAAAGGTCACAAGAGTCACCTTCGTCTGTTGGATAATCGATTGCGTATAGAGCACGAAAGGCCTTTAGCGATTTACTAAAGGGTGATTCGAAAAAGGTTTTGTTATCTGGATGAAACTCAGCATTAACGCCAAAATATTTAGTAATCCTTTTTTCTGAATCTGCATGGTTAGATATATTATCTTGGTCATCGCTAAGGTTTCTAAGTGAGTTCCGCCATTGAACCTTTTCAGGTTCGTTTTTTGAAAGCTTTTCAACTCGCCTATTGATATATATAGCGTCAATCATGGTTTGCCTCTGTAGGTTGCATTCCTAAGTGATTTCTTGCCTTTTTTCCCTTGTTGTTCATTAAGTTGCACAAACACAACCACACCTTTTTTGAATTGAGTGTTCTGGAGATCCTGAAGCTCCATGATTTTCAGATTGGTGTTAGAGTTCTGATACTCACCTTCTTCAATTTTGATCTTAATTGGAAAACTTTCGTCATCCATTATAGTTGCACGAACGCAACCGGGTGGTGCAGGTTCTGTTGCTTGCCGTTTGGCTTCAGCGTTGGCCGACGCATCTTTAGCTTTAGCTATGTTGCTTCCGAGATAACGGAGCGTGCACCAGCCTAATGGGTGAAGAGCTTTATCCTCTTGATTTCTGTTGTTATTCCCATTTACCTTTTCGGTCTGTAAGCATCTCGATTGTGGTGCAACCGTTTCATCACGAGGGTTCATCAAGTCTCTGGATCGTTTTCTGTCTTTCTCATCGAGATGGAGAAATTGGGTTTTCGTCATCATCCCACCGCCCCAACCCAGACGAAACAGCTGAGCCCCCTCTTGTCCCTCAAGCTCCGCAGAACGCAGTAATTCTTCGTACCACTTTTTCACAGCATGCACACTACCAACGTGAGTTGCTTTTCCATAAAAGTCGAGTTCCTCTCTCGCTACCGCATAAAAGAACTCGCTCACTGTTTTCAAGATATTTTCAATTGATTGGAGATATGTCGGAATGCTATTTCCAAAAAATTCTCTCGCAAGATCGAGATCAAGAGTAATTCTGAGCCAAGCTTTTGTTGTTTTATCAGTAGCCTCAAGTTTGGCAAATGTATTATCTCTTTTCTGAAACCTTTCACCCCTTAAATTGTATGTTGCTATATCGATTTTTTTCCATTTAGCTCTTTCGATAAAGTTAGCATCCGTAATTCTGATGATACGGGAAAGATCTCGATGAATGTCGCTTGCTTTTTCCCACTGCTCATTATAGTCCTTGATATACTTTGGCGTGACTAATGCTTTATTGCCTGCAAACTCTGGAGAGAAAGCTGCCAAGGTTATAGAATCGAGCGATGCTTTCGCTAAAGGAGAGCTTGCTTTATCATCTTTTCGAGAAAAGCGGGAAGCAAACTCTCTCCGCTTCTTTTTCTTATATTTTTCCTCTTCCTCCTTTTGATTTTGAGGGGATAGTTCTGATAGGCTCTTTATATATTCTGATACTTCGGTATGAGTCCATTCCTCACAGCACTTAAACTTTTCATCGACAAAATTTTGGAATTTGCTTTTCTGGTCTTCAACAGTATTGAGCATTTTCCATAAAATTGCATTTCTTATTGCTCCTTTGATAGAGCTGCCTGGAATGTAGGGTTTGGCTAATCCGTCAATAATGAAGCTTCTTTTAGCTTCAGAGACGTAAGTGATCCCCTTAGCCATATCGCGGATAACTTCTTCTGCTTTCTTTGGATTATTACTAATCAAGCCTTTTTCTACAAGAAAAGATTTAATAGATAGCTTGTTTGTTCTATCTGAGTGATAACTCTTGCTTAGATAATCACTGTACTCTTTTACGTAGTCATTGTTTTGGTTTTTTATTTTTCTGTCTTCATCATACGTTTGGTCATAGATAAATTTGCACAACTTGTCGTTGTCGAGGATATACACTTTATTGCCGATCAGATATGTCCCTTCACCATAGTCAGGGTCTTTGCCTTTGATGAACAGAGGGGTGAGCGTTTCCAGCTCAATAATGGCAGTCTCTTTAGACGTTGTTGTCTTATCCATCTCAATCCTCGAAGTTGATCTTGATTGGTACTGAGAACGCATAGCCATAACGATACACTGGATGTTGGCCTGCCCAATCAGGTGTTTTTTTAGGGGCGGGGGTAATGGTCGCCATTTGCCCCTGCTCTTCACAGGCGAAAACGGTTCCTTCCGAGAGCATGGAGAGGGTTTGGCGTTTTCGTTGCAGGCTCGCCGTCAAGGAGCCTGTCCACCCTTTGCGGAGTACGGTGTCATAGGCAACCAATTTGGTGCTGATGGTTTTTGGGTCGCTCGGTAAACAGAGTGAGAGCAGGCAACGGGCATTTGCACCATCACACTCACGCAGAAAAGCCCATTTTTTGTCATTGCTGCCAATAAGCTCTATCGAATAGTTGACCAACTCGCCACATCCTGAGCTGATGTCTCCGCCAAGTCCACCGGCATCGCGGATAACATCGAGCACCTCTTCCAGCGCTTCCTTGACGCGCTCATCGGATGTTTTCACAAGAACGTACAGCCCTTCGTCATTGTCGTTGGGATTGAGGTAGGAGATGCCGCTATGAAAGAGATTCGATTGGCTTGTTATCCTGTCAAGAGAGGACTGGGGACGAACGTTGTTTTTTCCAACAGAGGCCGTGCTGTTGTTTTTGCTTACGGCATACCCTACCAGACCGCCAAAAGCTTGCCAATTGGTGAAAGTTTCGTCCGAGAGAAGTCGAGCCTGTTTCATCTCTTTTCCGTAGTTCTCTCTCTCTGAATCTCTCGACTCTTTAGAGTTGCTCGTGGAGAGGTCAAACGGAACGGAGAGGGGTTTAGGCAGCCAATAGCGGTGCATTCCTGAGCGTCTGGCAAACGGAAATGCTGACGAAATAGTAAAAAGTGGCGGCACGCCAGAAGATGCGCCAGAGCTAGTACTCCCTACGCCAAAGCCTTCGAGAAACTCAGCAAATGAGATGCCTCCGGCAGAGCCAAGAAGCGCCCAGTAGTTTGCAAGCGCTGCCCAAAAGGTGTCCGAATGGATGTAGTCTTGAGATGCCTCTATGCCTACGCCAGAACGGGCTGCTCCCACGCGAAGGGCGTTCTTGAAATAGAGGCGAATGAGGTAGGTATTTTCGGAATTCATACGGCGATGATCTCAGGTAGTTGATGGGTCTGAAGGCGACGTATCTTTAAATCTTTTCGCAATTCCATCAACCGAGTTAATCAGCTCTTCCAGGTCACGAAAGTTTTCTTTATCAGATCTGCTTTCTACATTCTCTTGCGCCTCTGCACTGTCTTGTTCACCTGCACTATCTACGGGCTGTTCAGAGGGGTAATCAGAATTGTTTTCTAAGTCTTCTGATTGCTGTGCATTTTGCTGCTCCGCAACATTGTCTGGCAGTTGCACTGGTGATTGCTCGACGGCATCAGCATCTGCATTGCCTGATGGTTGCTGCTTTGGTTCCAATGCCCTAACCTGCAATGGTTTCAGGTGAAATTTTACCTGGCCGTGTCCCCGTGCGGTATTGCCTCCAAGACCGTCGAACTCTTCAATATCTTTGAGCGCGTCAAGAATATTCTTCAAGTCTTTTTCGAGAATATCGGTCGGGTTTGGGTGATTTTCGTCCTGCAGAACCCTGTACACCATTGAAAAATTAAACCGCGCTCCTGATGGAACCCGCTCGATGGTTCGGGGCAATGCCTGGGCAGTTATCCTGTCAACGGCAATCTCCATCTTTGCTTCCGTTACCGGTAGATCGGACTCGATGTAGCCGTCATCTTTTTTTGTCTTTTCTGTATAAAGTGCGTCCCGAACAATCAAAATAGAAGGGAGTCCTGTGTGCGCATTGCCAAAAACGCGGCACACCTCTGAGTCTTTTGCCTTCTTTTTGTTGCCATCATCAGCATTTCCTTTTCCGTCATCTTTATACATCTCCATCCAGATGCCTGTTGCCATCTCTGTTAATGGCCGCCCATTTTTTTTCTCAAGCAAGCAGCGCATCCGTCCTCTGAGCGAGCTGCCCGGAATGTAGGGTTCATTTGTTATCGGATTTTTGATGACCGGCGAATCGATTCCTCCTTTGTCGATAGCGTCAGCGGTTCCGCCGATATGCAGGCCGGTGACTGCTTCGATCTCACCATATATTTTGACATAGCCCAAGAGCTTGATCGTTTTTGGCTGTTTTGGATCGCTCATCACTAACTCTCCTGATTAGTTGTGGTTTACACTCTTTTCTATTGAGGCATGATAGTCGAGAATTGCCTCAAAAAACTCTACAAATACCCGAAGGTCTGCGACACTCATAATTTTTTTCTTCCCATCTATCTCTAAAAGGCATACCCCAAGAATCTTATAAAGACCTTCGAGACGCTCTCTTTCTCTCTTTCCTGTGCCTGCAATTTTAGGAAGAAGAAAATGCAATTTATAGCCATCCTTGATCTCAGTTGAGTCTGGAGGGCTATGCCTGTTAGCTATCTCTATTGACTTAACGTAGGTGTAAAACTTGCGCAACTGAGTCGTAGTTATGTTCGGGCCGATACTCTTTGCTATTGCAGCAGCATATTTTGGAAACTTATCTCTTGCACTATATGAGTTTGGATCTGAAAACGTTGTTATGCCTCTGAGTCCTTGCTCAACCATGGAGATTTCCGGTAACTGCCCAAATACACTCAAAAAATCTGCCATTATACTTTCCTCCTGAGATAGGTTAGCCAGTTGAGTGCGATATGCAAGTGAGATATCCAGTTTCTTTTGCTCTCTTCTGTTGTGTAGAGATAGGAAACTAGATTTTTGAACAGCGTAGCTTTGTCGTCGTCAGAGAATTCGCGTTCGACATCTTTCATCACCCGAGCCATTGTTGGCAGGTAGAGCTGATTGCTTTGCTGATATTTTTTGATGACGGCGAACCACTTTTCAATGGTACTGTAGCTGAAATATTCAATTTCGATGCTTTTTCTTGTCTCACTTTGAAATTCTGTATGCTTAAAGCAGCGTTGATACATCTCCATCAACGGCCAAAGAAACGTTTTCGCCAGTGCCCACTCCATCGAGAGCATATATCGCGACCGCTCTACGTTCCCAAGGCGCATCTTTCGATTCACTTTTGAGTGGTCGTAAAAGAGCGATATCCGGTTTTTCTTTGGCTTAAGCTCTCCGTCGTCACGATCACCCTTTGCGTACGCTTCGGCTTCGGCTGAGAGGCGGGCCATCTGATAAAGCGGGAACTTCGGCTGGTGGAGCGTCAAGCCGCCGCTGATTCCATTCGCTCCCTTGGGAAGGGCGGCAGTGAAACACTCAAACTCTTTTTGAATATCAAAGGCGAGTTCAACGGTCTCATCCCATGCCCCCACAATGAACAGGTCGTCACCACCGGCGTAGATGATCGAGACGTTGCGCCCCGGTTTACCCCACTCTTCGTGCTCTGCTTTATTTTTTTTGAGAAGATCAAAAGAGCGGTTTGCGCAGATGTGGTTGAGGTGGAGCTTGAAGAAGAGGTTAAGCATTCGTGAGCGTGCTGAGAGCTGGGCAATGTTGCTGATGCTGCTGAAGAGCTTCCCGAGATTATCGACATCCATGCGGAGTGCGCCAATGAGATCGGCACCGCAGGAGCTTGATGCAAGCCCCTCAAAGGAGGCGGTGTCTTCAGAATTGACGGACTGTCTGCCCTCTTCGAGTAACTGCTCTTTCTCCTCCTGCCTTGCGTAGGCTGAGAGCTCACCATGCTTTCTGACATAGTTGGCGTAGAGGAAGAGTCTCTGGCCATCCCATGAGTTGATCGACCATTGAGTCTCCGGAGTGGCGTCGGCAACCTCTTCGACAGTGTAAGAGACCATCCCGCCAGAGGCGCTGGGCAGCACGAGGGTGCCGGGGTTTTTTGAGCGGTCAATGGCGGTTGTGTATCTGAAGATGCCGGTGGCTCCAACCAGCTTGTCGCCAAGCTTAAACTGGTGGTAGCAGCTTTCCGAGACCCAGAGGTAGTCGTCGCTGTCACGCTTGTCGGCATCCACTGATGCCATGGAGACGCACCTGTTTGGCTCGTTGAGGTCGAACATCTCATCATCGGTCAGATCGTCCCGATGGGTTATCTGGCACTCTTTCTTTACCGTTACTTGTTCCGGCATTGACGGATTGAAGAGCGTCTCAAGATGGTCACTGAATTTGCGCCGTTTGAGGCGATCAAGCGCGTCGGCTTGGGATTGACGTATCTCCTGGAACGATGCCTGGTCGCGAAGCTTCTCTTTATCAAAAGGCTTTGCGTCGAGAGCGATGAAGAGCCGCCCTTCAAACTCTTTCAACGCCCACTTGTTGATGGTTTCTCTGTACTCATTGATTTTTTCGGTGATCCCCCCGTCGCTGTCGGGCAATTTTTCGAGGTTAGGCAACAACAAACTGAAGCCTCCACCACCGGAATAGATAACGGCGTGACGATCAGAGTGTGCTATGTGAAGAATTTCGTAGATCAGGTGTTCGCAGAGCAGCTCAAGCATAAAAGATCGAGCTCTGAGAGTCTTTAGCGCCCCTTTTGAAGTGATTGTATAAACTGTATCCTGAATACCGGAAAAATCGCAAGCAACAAGTACGCATTTCTCTTGACCAACTCCGTTTATCAGACAGTCATGAAGAGCTGCAGCTGTTTTAAACTGATCATAGAGCGGGAGTTGGGAATTCGCCGATGTTGAAACAAATGATCCATATCTCTCAAGCTGCACCAACGCATCAGCTAGCAAACCATCAGGAGGCACTACATTCGAGAAATCTATTGAAGGATTGTTTTGATTAGGGTAATTAATCACCTTCGGATTCAGCTCAGCAGGGGTATAATACTTCGGAGATGAGTGAATTGGTGCCGTAGAAGAATCAAAAACTGATTGTAATGCAGCAAGCTTAAGCGGTATTGTTATATCAACACCAAGAACTGAAAAAACGTTAACGGAGCCCTCAAGGTCAAAGCATTGAAGCTCATCAGGTTCAATACTACGATTTCTCAAAAGATCCAGCCCAAGCTGTATTATGGGATGCTGAGCGGACATAGCTTTCTGAGTTACGGGTTACTCCGAAAAGTCAAATACTGCCGGACAACAAAACGCGGGTAATGTGGGGGGAGGTATACCCTGAATCAATGCTATTGAACTATGCAGATAGCGGAACAGGAAGAAAAGTGCGGAACTGACGCAACAACGAGGCTCTGTTTGTAATCAGTGTGTCAGCTTTATTGTACGTAACTTTTCAGTTAAAGGCAAGTGATATCAAGCACCTGAAGACAAAAAAACGTACTCTCATCGTT
>JAAXUM010000050.1 GCA_013336025.1 Chlorobiaceae bacterium | reverse complement strand
CAGATACTGCGGATTTCCGAAAACCGCTGCTGATGAAGAAAACACAATATTCTTCAACCCCGTTGCCGATGCGGCATTCAGAATATTGATGGTACCCGAAAGATTTGTATCCGCATACATCTCCGGCTGATACATTGACTGACCGGCAGCCTTGAGAGCCGCAAGGTGTACACAACCGTCAAAGCCGCCCGCCATGACTGCACGCAGTTGCAGCGGCAGCATGATATCGCCATGAACAAACTCGGCCTCCCGAAAAAGATTTTCTCTCAACCCGGTTGAAAGGTTATCGAAAACCGTTACCTGATAGCCCCGGTCAAGAAATGACCTGGTAACATGGCTGCCGATATATCCCGCTCCGCCGATCACAAGAATACGCATCATAACCTCATAAAAAATTTTAACCCACGCTCAAAACCACTCATATACTCCGGTAAACCAGGCACCTCAACCAGCAGAAACTTCTCCTGAGTGTTATCTGCCGGCTTCAGGGTCGCTCTCATATTCAGAAAGAGAAAAACTCCTGACTGAAATATCCTTCATGACCGAAAAACTTCAGAGGGAAGTATCAGTCATAAGTGCCATGAGTTTCAGAGAAACAGAAACGCTCTTTCTTGCTCCTTCAAGTGCCTCTAAAGCCTCCTTTTCGGTAAATATCTGCCAGGGAAGCATATATAAAGGCTCCCGGCCATATTTCACCAGCATTTTTTCATGAGAATCATGCCGTTCAAGCTCAGGAATAAGCTGTTCAATCAAACCGCCGATCTCTTCAGAAACCGTCCCTTCAGCAAGAAGCTGCGGAAGATGCTTTTCAGGATGATGCGTAAACCGTGAAACACCAAAAAGCATCAGTACAGCAAGCCCGGTATTTTCAATCGACAGTATTGAGCCGGAAACGCACGCTCTCCAGCGTTTCAAATGATAATCATCTTCTGCCTCGCTGAGAAAACCGGTCGCAAGATCAAAGCGATACTGTACATCTTTTTTTTCCTTATCCATAAAACACCTCCTGTGGAAACTACTGAAAACAAATAAACCGGTAATGATCAGGTTCGAAAAAAACAAATCGGACCGTCAGTGCAGGCTGTCCCTCAAGCGCTTCCCTCCGCTGCAAGCTCAAAACCGTACGGTGATCACCATCGTCAACCAATAAAACAAAACATCTCTCATCATGAAACCCCCAATGAAGTTCCTCTCGTTCCGTACATCGCCTCATAATAGGACTGATACGCACCGGAAGTAACCTGGTCAAGCCAGTGCTGATTGGCAAGATACCAGTCAACTGTGCGTTCAAGACCCTCCTCAAACTGTATGGACGGTATCCAGCCAAGTTCATGCTGGAGCTTCGATGAATCGATGGCATACCGTAAATCATGACCGGCACGATCCGTGACATAGGTAATCAGCTTTTCAGATTCACCACCCTGACGATCGAGTTTTCTGTCCATAATCCTGCAGAGCTGCCTGACCAGATCAATATTTTTCCACTCGTTATGCCCTCCGATATTATAGGTCTGCCCATCTTTTCCTCTGTGGTAGATCACATCGATTGCTTTTGCATGATCTTCAACCCATAACCAGTCCCGTATATTCTCTCCCTTGCCATAAACCGGCAGCGGGTTCCCGTTGCAGATATTATTGATAAACAAGGGAATGAGTTTTTCCGGAAACTGGTATGGCCCGTAATTGTTCGAGCAGTTACTGATCACAACCGGCAGGCCATAGGTATCGTGATATGCCCGCACAAAATGATCCGACGAAGCTTTTGAGGCAGAATAGGGACTATGGGGATCATAAGGGGTCTCCTCGGTAAAGATACCCTCGCTGCCAAGCGCACCATACACCTCATCGGTTGAGATGTGATAGAAGCGCTTTCCCTCATATTCAGCATGCCAGGAAGCCTTTGCTGCATTGAGCAGATTGACCGTACCCAGCACATTGGTGACCACAAATTCCGTAGGATTGGCAATCGACCGGTCAACATGCGACTCTGCCGCCAGATGAATCACTCCATCAAAATGATGTTCTTCAAACAAACGCAGCAGAAAATCACCGTCAGTTATATCACCCTTGACAAACCGGTAGTTCGGTTGCTGATCAATATCACTCAGATTGGCAAGGTTTCCGGCATAGGTCAACTTGTCAAGATTGGTGATCGTATAAGAGGGGTAGCTCTTCAGGAAATGGCGGACAACATGCGATCCGATAAAACCGGCTCCTCCCGTAATCAAAATATGCATGAGCGTAACTGTTTTGTTATGTTTGACGCACCCGGATCCCCCGTTCTCATTTTTTCGCTCCTTCCCGCAGTTTTTCAAGCATGGCTGCCAGCGATACCCGCCAGTACGGAATATCAAGCTTCCAATCCTGCTTGATGGCCGACTTGTTCAGAACACTGTAATGAGGTCTCGTCGCAATCTGGGGATATTGACAGCTTTCGACAGGCATGACCTTGCAGGGCAGTTCAGCCAGTTCCATGACGGCCCGGGCAAAATCATACCACGAACAGACCCCTTCGTTGGAATAATGATAGGTTCCTGCGTAGAGATTGTTCCTGTCATACTGTTCAAGCATCGAAACAAGAGCTGCCGCAAGATCAGCCGCCCAGGTCGGCGTACCAACCTGGTCAGCCACAACATTCAGCGTCGAACGCTCTGCACCGAGACGGAGCATGGTCTTGACAAAATTGGCACCATAGATCGAATAAAGCCATGAGGTCCTGATAATCCAGTGAGAGGGCGCAATATCGCGTATACGCTCCTCCCCTTCCCATTTCGACACTCCATAAACTCCGAGCGGCGTTGCAGGATCAATTTCCCGATAAGGGATATTTGAGTTGCCGTTAAAAACATAATCAGTGGAAATATGCACCAGAAGAGCATTGCGCTCTCTGGCACAGGCAGCAAGCACGGCTGCACCGTCGCGGTTAACCCTGAAGGCCGATCCGGCATCCGACTCAGCCTTGTCCACAGCCGTATACGCCGCACAATTAATGATAACCTCTATCGCATGGTCACGGCACACTGATGCAACATGTTCGGGAGAGGTAATATCAAGATCAGGAAGGTCATAAAAAAAGAAACGGTGGTTGGCTGAGCAGGTTGAAATCTCCTGCAACTCGGAACCAAGTTGACCCCTGCTGCCTGTAACAAGAATATTCATGCAAAAAATGAACGTTTAGATTGGCAATCAGTGAACTGAACCGCCGGAATATCGCTCTGTTACAAGTTCAAACCATAACCAGAAACCAAGATATAAAAATGAGAGCGAAAAAAATACTCATTACTCCTTGCATAACAACATCGATCTGCCCTCCCGCTCCTTCATCAGCAGCATGCCGGTCTGATGGCTGGAACAGGGAGATTCTTTGATAAAACGAAGTGAACCGGCGCGATCGGCGGGCAAGTGCAGACCAGCTCATGAAAGCAGGACTTTCCAGTCGAAGCACTGCCCGCATTGCCGCAAAGAAGACTCTTCGCACCCGGGAATATATCGCTGAAAAACTCTATTGTTTCTTGAATTACCACACCATGCTTGTGCTGCGGAGGCAGAGCGCTGTAACGGCTATAATAACGGAACAACCGGATCCGGTTTCAGAGAAACACATGGAAGGAACAGGTTAAACCATCGCCAGCACTTTCAGTAAGGCTTTTGATCCGGGGCGATAACTGCATGGTCTACTGTACAGAGATATGATCCGCCTCTTTTGTCGCATCCTCAATGACCGGCAGCCCGAAAAACATTTCCGTATCGCCAACGCTTTTCGGCGCGACCACTTTATTCTTGAAATCAGCCCTGATCCTCTTCATGAGTTCAGGATGAACCGTTACGGATACAGGATTTTTGATGGTACGGTATCCAAAAAAAACAGCAGCTATAACCTTCTCGCGTAAAAAATCGCCGCCCACATCATATATCTTTTCCATTTTCGATCGTGTTTCAGTTTCAGGAATATAGCTCATTACCGACAAAACAGCCCTGTTTTATCGGCGGCAACAGCTTCGTCACCTTCCGGCCCGGTCACATTTTGATAAAAAACAAACCACATCTCAACGGGAATCGGACATGGCACAAACGGATGAACGGGTAAGCGAATGGATTGGCATCTCCATGAATTGTCGCAAGCGGCTCGGGAGGGAGGGAGAACGGAAGAAGCTCACATCCGGCAAAGAACTATGTCTTCGGATAGAGCCTGTCCTGCAGGAACTCTTCATATGAAAAGATATCAACCGAAGAGAAAGCCGGCTGTGCGGCATCTTTACCGGAAACCCTGATCACCTCCGGCGGAAGCTGCCAGTCAATAGCGAGGGATGGATCGTTCCATACAATACCGGCATCGTGTGAAGGGGTATAGTAATTATCGCACTTGTAGGCAAAAACGGCATCTTCGGAAAGAACTGCAAACCCGTGGGCAAATCCCTTCGGCACCCACAGCATGTTCCTCCTTGTGTCATCAAGCAGACAGGAGACGTGACGACCGTACCAGGGAGAGCCTATTCGCAGATCAACGGCAACATCAAGCACCCTGCCCTTAACAACTCTCACCAGCTTGGACTGAGTAAATGGCGGTTTCTGGAAATGCAGGCCGCGCAGAACACCATATCCTGATTTTGACTCGTTATCCTGAACAAAATCAACCTTTCCGATATGCTTTTCAATCAGGTCGTAACGAAACGTTTCAAGAAAATAACCCCGTTCATCACCAAACACGACAGGCTCAAAAATCAGGACATCCGGAATGGCTGTTGCAATGACATTCATGATAAAAAAATAGAATTACATCTGAACATTTCAGGTAAACCGGCATCGAATCTGCACTCTCCATCAGTTAATACCAGATCGACAACGATGTTGTCAGGCCATCAATGCTGCCTGGTATGCTCATCCTTGCGATCAAGCAGTTCAACAAGATAGGATCCATACTGGTTCTTCAGAAGAGGAACAGCAAGATCCCTGAGCTGCCGGTCATCTATCCATCCTTTACGCCAGGCAATTTCTTCCGGGCATGCAATCTTGAGACCCTGTCTTTTTTCAACCGTCTCGATAAAGTGACCAGCTTCCTGATAGGAGTCGTGCGTACCGGTATCAAGCCAGGCAAAACCACGTCCAAGAATTGAAAGACGGAGCTTCCGGCGTTTCAGATACTCTTCATTCACCGACGTGATCTCAAGCTCGCCTCTATCTGAGGGTTTTATGGTTTTTGCAATCTCCACCACAGCATTATCATAAAAATAAAGTCCGACAACCGCATAATTCGATTTGGGAGCCAAAGGCTTCTCTTCAAGAGAGATCACCTCACCGGATTCATCAAATTCCGCCACACCATACCGCTCAGGATCACGGACATAGTAGCCGAAAATAGTAGCCTTTGCCTCTTCCTCAACAATCCTCACCGCATCTTCAAGCATTGCACTGAAACCATACCCGAAAAAAATGTTATCGCCCAGAATCAGACACACCGAATCTGAACCGATAAACTCTTCACCAAGAATAAAAGCCTGGGCAAGTCCGTCAGGCGATGGTTGAGCCTTGTAGGAAAGCGATATTCCCCAACCGGTGCCGTCGCCGAGAAGCCGCTCAAACAACGGCAGATCTTCAGGTGTTGAAATAATCAGTATATCATTGATTCCCGACAGCATCAGGGTACTGAGGGGATAGTAAATCATAGGTTTGTCGTACACCGGAAGAAGCTGTTTTGAAATCCCCCTTGTGATCGGATAAAGACGTGTACCTGAACCACCGGCAAGAATTATTCCTTTCATTTTGATAGAAATATCATGATTGAACAACCATGGCTGACAAAAACAGCACTGGTCACCACGAAGAAAAAAGATAAAAATGCAGCTTTTTTAATATACGCTTTACGAACAATATTCGGCATGTTTCCATTCAGCCGCACTGCGATCCAGGATTACTGTGGCTATCATAACAGCTTCCTACCAGTCTGAAACGATTTTATCAAAAATATCTTCCGTTATCTGTCGGATGGACTGGATAACAGCACTCTCCTGCGCGGTAAAACTGCCAACAGAGTAATCAGCAAATCCGATAAAATTCTGATCAAATCTCACTGTTTTTTCAACCTTGTCATACAGAACCGCACGCACAACAATAGTCACCCGATTGGTAATGGCTCGCTCGGTAGTTCCGCTGAGCTGACTTGGTTCGATTGAAAAGGAGAGAATCGATCCTTCAAGCACAGCATCGGCTGTTGCAGCATAAGGCGTGAAACGGAGAGGACTTTGAGACTCGATTTTTTCAGTAAGATTGCGGGTAAGTTCAGACCGGTACTGAGCAATACCTGCCCGGGAACGATCATCAAAAACAGGAACCGCGATTGTTTTGAGATGCTTCGGTAATGATCCGCCATTCAGACTGTAGCAGCCGGTAAAAAAAATGCAGACAAGACTGAACAAGGTAACTGCAGTGATGCTTCTGCTCCGCATGGCATGTCTCCATGAACATTAGTAGGTTCGACGGTCAATACTGTTGAACAGTTTACGGAAGGGATAGGTCAGCAACAACCTTTTTTTTCTCCAGCCGGAAAGAGCAGAAAGATAAAGTCCTGTTTTACCGTCACTCCACCCGGAAGCCATTTTTACCGCAAGATCAGCTGCTACCGATGGCGGCTGTGAAAAAATATCAAGTATCGTGTTGAAAACGGAAAGCTGCCGAAGAAGTTCAGGTGTAGGATTTTCCGAACTGACCATACCGGTTCGAACGAGACCGGGATGGAGAAGCATGACGGAAATTCCTGTATGCCGATACTCTTCGGCAATCGCAGAGGTAAATCTGGCAATAGCAGCCTTGGTTGATCCGTATGCACTGATATACGGGGTATTCGAGCCCTTGTCGGTACCCGAGCCTGCCATCGTGATAATCTTTCCCGGAATGCCTTCTCTCAGGAAATAACTGATGGCTGCCCGGCAGCCGTAGTAGGTTCCTTTGAGGTTGGTGTCGATAACCCTCCCCCAGTTATCAGGATCCCCCCCGGTGATATTGCTGAATGGCTCTGAAATGCCCGCATTATTGATAAAACAGTCAATCCGGCCGAATTTCCGCACCGCTGCATCGACAAGCTGCTCCATTTCCTGAAGAGAGGCGACATCGCAAACATGTCCATAGACCGAGCCTGACGGGAATTCCGACACTGCCGCATCAACATTCGCAGGCGAAGAAGAGGTAATGACTACTTTCGACCCTTCCGAGACAAATGCATGTGCAAGGGCTTTTCCAATTCCACGTGTTGATCCGGTAATAACAGCAACTTTATTATCGAGCTTTCCCATAGTTGTATTTCCTTGATCAGGAGTGCTGTTTTTTACCATTTTCACCGGCAACCATGGCCATCAGTTCAGGTCTCCCTATGGCATATTCATCAAGTGAGACGCCCTTCTCAATCGCCTCCCAGGCCTGACGGATACTTGCCGCACCAGCTTTCGGCCCCAGAGGATGACCAAATACACCGCGTCCGGGCACAAATCCAAAATCGACACTGCCAACCTTGCGATACACCGTTTCAAGAGTCAGTGCAGAATCACTTCCTCCCGGAACCGGAAGAGATGGCTTGATATGACCAAACTCCTGCAAACACTCCTGAATATTATCCCTGACTTCATCTTCAGCCGTCATCATCCGGCTGCCAAAACCCGGCATAATAATGGAATCAAGACCGGCAAGGCGTTGCAATTTGGTCATAACCCTCGTGTGTACCCCAAACTTCTCCATTCTGCTGAATGCTGCAATAAACGGAAAATGTCCGATAAGCGGTACTTTTGTATGCTTTGCCAGCATTCGTACCGCACTCAAACCTACGGGCAAAGCATTGATGAGCAATGCATTGGCTCCATTTTTAACAGCAATGTCATGCTGGTTGATAAGCTGATCAACCTCATCGGTTATATTTGCCAGGTAAACTTTAGGTTCACCTGTCTCTGTTTCAGCACGCTGACGAGCCTTGCCAAGTTCACATGAGCGATCCGCCAGGGTTGACCAATCGACATCAGCAAGCATTTCATCATCTTTGGCTATATCGAGCCCCCCAAGCCAGCTCTGAAATGCAATTTCACCAAAATGCTCAGGACTGAGACCAATATTCGGCTTGACAACACCAAAAAAAATCGGACGGTTATAAGCCTGCAGAAGATCCCGAATGCCGGCTATTCCAAATTTAGGCCCGTCAAAAGCGGCAAGGTACTCCTGGGGAAACCCGATATCAAGAAGTTTCACGACAGGTACTCCAGGAGTAAAATAAGCGCCCTCTCCACATACCGCTGAAATGAGATTAGGGAGCTTCGGACCGAAATTACGGTGTGGATGTGCAATGGTAACCCTGCAAGCATAAATTTTTCCGGTTTCCGAATGCGGTACCGAATAACTGAGTTCCGGCAATTCACCAAGAACGTCCAGGCCTATAACCCTTGCTGCATAGCGAGGACGGAAATCCTCATCAACACCAACACGCTTCCACTGGGCTGTGGATTGCTCACTACAGAAATGCGCAAGAGCAGTCTCAATGTCGCCAACGCACTCCAGATAGTACTCCAGGGTTAAATAATCTGGCATATTCAGTTCTTCCCGAGAGGCAAAAAAACCCTTTATATCCTCGTTGTACATAGGCAAACACCATTCTCCAAGCCCCTTCAACCCTTATCAGGCAAAGGAACACTGTTATAAAAAACAAACGCTCCAACAATTCAGTTACCCTTCAGCCCTGATGGAATTGAAGTATTCAAATGCTTCAGAAGGCGTCAATTGTTCATGTACAACTTTGTTTACCGCCTTCATCATGGCAAGAGGTGCATCGCTCTGAAAAATGTTTCGACCCATGTCAACACCGGCCGCACCCTCCTGTATAGCGCGATAGGACATGTCGAGAGCATCAAGCTCGGAGATCTTTTTGCCTCCGGCCATCACGATAGGTACCGGACATGAAGAAA